>JAYVOH010000314.1:0-21056 GCA_043758025.1 Verrucomicrobiota bacterium | reverse complement strand
GCCTGTATAAAAGTTGAATTTCTGGTCGTTTGGCACCATAAGTTGCTGTTCCAGCCATGGCCTTCGGATTAGTCCCCTACCCACGTCCGTTCCCAGCTCAATGCTGGGGCGCTGGCGTAGCATTGGTCATGGCGAAGTGGCTCCTCAGTGCCCATGTGGTCAGCGCGGAAACCCCCGCTAAGCTAGATTACAACAATCACATCCGCCCCATCCTCGCGGAGAACTGTTTCAAGTGCCACGGCGCGGACGAAAAACAGCGCAAGGGCAAGCTCCGCCTCGATGTGCGCTCTGAGGCGCTGGCCAAGAAAGCGATCATCCCTGGAAAGCCCGACGAGAGCGAGGCCATCAAACGTCTCATCACTACCGATGATGACGAAGTGATGCCGCCGCCCAAGGAGCATCGCAAAATCAGCGACGCCGACCGTGCCCTCCTTGCCCGCTGGATCACTGAGGGCGCAGAATACAAAAACCACTGGGCCTTCATCCCGCCGGTAAAGCCGCCGTTGCCGGAAATTTCCGATTCCAAATTCTCCGTTCATAATCCGATCGACGCTTTCATCCTCGAGAAGCTTAATGGCTTGAAGCTCTCCCCGGCGGCACCGGCGACCAAGGAGCAATGGCTGCGCCGCGTGACCTTCGCCCTGACCGGCCTGCCACCCACATTGGAAGAAATGAACGCCTGCCTCGCGGATGAATCTCCACAGGCGCGCGAGCAGGTGGTTGATCGCCTGTTGAACTCCACGGCTTGTGGTGAGCACCTGGCCAAGGACTGGCTGGACGCCGCGCGCTATGCCGACAGCTACGGAAGGCATGAGGATGGCGACATGATCGTCTGGCCTTGGCGCGACTGGGTCATCAAATCATTTAATGACAACCTGCCCTTCGACCAGTTCATCATACATCAAAGCGCGGGCGATCTTCTGCCCAATCCCACGAGAGATCAGCTCGTGGCCACGGCCTTCAACCGCCTCGCCCTGCAATCCAACGAGAGCGGGAACGACCCCGAGGAATTCCGGCTCGATCAGGTGAACGACCGCGTGCGCGCCAACGGCCTGGCCTTCATGGGGCTGTCCATCGAGTGCGCAAAATGTCACGATCACAAATACGATCCCATCTCGCAGAAGGAATACTGGCAGATGGCCGCGTTCTTTGACAACATCGACGAGAACGGCGTCTATTCTCAGTTCTGCCCGCAGGCGATCCCTTCTCCATCGCTTTTGCTGCCCGACGCCGAGCAGCAACGAAGCATGGAGGAATTCAACGGGCAAATCGCGCTGAAGGAAGTGGAGCTGAAAAAAATTTACGCCGGCTCGCACGATGAATTTGAGAAATACATCGCGAGCAACCGGCTGCCGGGAGAATACGAGGAGGGCGGTTGGAACTATGTGAAGTCATGGTTCGGCGGCGGCTCCAAGGTTGAATGGAAAGATGGGGCCATGGCCCATCTGGATTTCGAAAAAGACAGCCTGCATGACCGTGAGATGACAAACCTCGCCCAGAAAAGCAAGCCTGCGAAATTGCGGCACAGGCTTGATATAATCAAAAACGGACCCGTGGGTGGAGCCATGCTGTTTTCTGGAGACGACGAGATCGACTTTCCCAGGATGGCGTCGTTCAAAGAGTCGGATGATTTCTCGTTCGCCGTCTGGCTGCGTCCCCAGGAGCATCGTGAGCGCGCCGTGATCATCGCCAGCTCCCGGGGCGGCGTGGATGATGGCCGCAGCTACGAGGTGATCATGGAGAATGAGATCGTCTCCTTCGCGCTCATGCACTTCGTGCCAGGCAATGAAATTCGCATTCGCGCCAAAAATCCGCTGCCGCTCGATGAATGGACACACCTGGCGTTCACTTACGACGGGTCCAGCCGGGCTGCGGGATTGAAGATGTATCATAACGGCACGCTGCTCGATACCGTCGTGATTCACGACCACCTGATCAAGGACATTTCCCGAAGGAAAGAATGGGGCGACATTGATCTTGATCAAATTCGGCTCACCCTCGGCGGGCGCGAGCACGATTCACCGCTGAAAAACTGCGGCGCTGATGATTTCTGGATCTTCAGCCGCGACATCACGGCAGGCGAAGTTAAACTGCTGGCCAATCAAACGCCCGCTCGCGACGACTGGTATGAGTGGTTCGTCCAGCGCATGGGCAGCGCCAAGGAAATCGAGAAACAATTGACCGCCTTGCGTCAGCAAAGGACTGCGGCCATCAACCAAGTGCTCGAGATGATGGTGATGAAGGAATTGCCGCAGCACCGGCCGTGCTTTGTTCATCCGCGCGGCAATCCGAAGCAGCATGGCGACCCCGTGGAACCGTCCACGCCGGAGCACGTGCTCCCCTTTCCGAAGGACGCAACGCGTGACCGGCTCGGGTTTGCCCAATGGCTCGTAAGTCGCGGGCATCCCCTGACGGCGCGCGTGGCCGTCAACCGGCTCTGGCAATTGGTCTTTGCCCGCGGACTGGTGGGCACGCCACAAGATTTCGGCACGCGTGGCGAACTGCCGACACACCCGGAACTCCTCGACTGGCTCGCCTGTGACTTCATGGACAACGGCTGGAACGTAAAACGCCTGTTGCGCCAGATCGTGTTAAGCAGCGCGTTCGCGCAGAGCACCACCCCTTCCGACAGCGCGACACTCACCAGCGACCCGGAAAACCGTTGGATTGCCCGCGGGCCTTTCACGCGGCTGAGCGCAGAGGAACTGCGTGACCAGGCCCTGGCCGCCAGCGGTTTGCTTTGTCCGAAATCAGGCGGCCCCGCTGTGCGACCGTATATGCCGTCGGGTTTGTATCACGACAGCGGATTGCAACAAAGCTACGCGCAAGACCACGGCGACAACCTTCACCGTCGCAGCATTTATTCGTTCAAGCGCCGCACACTGCCACCGCCGGAACTCGCCGCGTTCGATGGGCCATCGGGGGAGTTCTGCGTTATGAAGCGCGAGAAAACCAACACGCCCATGCAGGCGCTCGTATTGCTGAACAGCGAGCAGTTCGTGGAGACGCAGCGCGTCCTCGGCGAGTCATTGGTAAAAAAATTTCCCGCCGATGACCGTGCCCGCTGCGCCTACGCCTTCCGGATCCTCACCAGCCGGAATCCGGCGGATGCAGAAATCGCCGCCATGTGTCAGATGCTCGATGGCCAGCGCGAAATTTTCAAGGCAGATACGCAGTCTGCGGCAGCGTTGCTAAAAAACGGCGAGCATCCCGCAGATGCCGCTGTCTCCCCGGTTGAAACCGCTGCCACCGCCATGCTGACGCGCGCGCTGATGAGCCATGTAGAAACCAACCACCGCTGAAACCATGAACCTGCCCGCTTTCTCCCGCCGCCACTTTCTCACCCGCATGGGCCAGGGACTGGGCGGAGTTGCCTTTGCGAACCTGCTGCGCGCGGAAACTTCCCAGCCCGCCGGATTCGGCCCGCTTCCCGGCCTGCCCCATTTTGCACCCAAGGCCAAGCGCGTGATCTTCCTTTTCATGAGCGGCGGACCATCGCATGTGGACAGCTTTGACTACAAACCGTATCTCGACAAGAACCAGGGACAACCCCTGCCGGACTCTCATCGCAAGGGCCGGCAGCAGCTCCCCGGCATGAGCGGCAACCAGACGACTTTCCAGCTGAAGGGATGCACTTACGGCTTCAAACAATACGGCCAGTCCGGCGCATGGGTCAGCGGTGCCTTCCCGCACACCGCAAAAATCGTGGACGAACTCTGCTTCCTCAAAGGGATGCACACCGAATCCGTGAACCACGACCCGGCCCAGACTTTCATGTCCACCGGATCGCCCATCGCCGGACGCCCCAGCGCCGGAGCCTGGGTGCAATACGGACTCGGTCGCACCAACGACGACCTCCCGGCCTTCATTGTCATGATCTCGCGCCGTCAGGTGGACCAGCCGCTCAGCGCCAAGCTCTGGGGCAGCGGCTTCCTGCCCACGCAATACGAGGGCGCGCAATTCCGCCCGTCAAAAGATCCCGTGCTTTACCTGAGCGAGCCTTCAGGCATCTCGCGCAACATGACGCGCGGTGTGCTCGACGGACTGCGCGCTATCCAATCCGCCCAACCCCGGGAGATCAAGTCCGGCCTGCCTCCGGCGCTGCTGGACGCGCGTTTTGCGGAATATGAAATGGCTTTCCGCATGCAAACCTCCATCCCCGAGGCCACTGACATCAGCAAGGAACCGGAACATATTTTCGATCTCTACGGTGAAGATTCCAGGAAGCCCGGCAGCTTCGCCGCGAACTGCATCCAGGCCCGCCGGCTCGCCGAACGCGGCGTGAAATTCATCCAGCTCTATCATCCGGGCTGGGACCAGCATAGCAACGCCGAGCGCGATTTCCCGATCCTCGCAAAAGAAACCGACCAGGCATCCGCCGCGCTCATCATGGATCTCAAACAACGCGACATGCTCAAGGACACCCTCGTCGTCTGGGGTGGTGAATTTGGACGCACACCGTATTTGCAGGGACGACTCGGCAAGGAAGGCAAGGGCGGGCGCGACCATCATCCAAACTGCTTCACCTTCTGGATGGCCGGCGGCGGCGTGAAGCCCGGCATCACCCACGGAGAAACCGATGAACTCGGCTACATCCTCGTCCGCGACGGTGTGCATGTGAACGACTTCCATGCCACCATGCTCCATCTTCTCGGCATCGATCATGAACGCTTCACCTACCGCTTCCAAGGACGTGACTTCCGGCTGACTGACGTGGCGGGCAACGTGGTGAAAGCTGTGCTCGCTTGAGGCAAAGCCTTAAAGATACTTACTATGGCGCCGCATAAACGGAAAATGATGCGCTGAAATATTCAGGCAACAGCGATTGCGTCGAATCCTTCGCAGTTCGCAAATGTGAAATCGTCATTCCCACCATCTTTTGGCGCGTTCCCATTTCCCCACGGGTTCTTCTTCGTATTTGCAATACGAATGCGTGCATCCACATCACGATTCATCTTTGCAATCGCGTTCTGCTTCTTCTCAACGAATTGAGCAAAAGCACCATCGATGCCGCACACTTCGTCAAAAGTGCGGGGCTTTCCGGCGTTTGGAATGATTTGCATAGGAGTTCAACTGGCGAGGTTCAGAAAGTCATTTAGCAACTGTTCGTCGTAGCTGGCAAGGTTTCCGCGCAGTTTTTCTGGCGCGTTGCAGCGCATTGAAAAATCCTACGGCCATAACCGACTATCATCAAGAAACCGCTTTCCAGTCAAGAGAAGCTTACTTCTACCCTTGCCCTTTTCGCCCATCCCGTGTTTGATACGCGGCCCACATGCCCACACTCGACTGGATAGGAAAACAGGCTGTCGTCCGCCATCACGCGGAGGTGCCGTTTCATCTGTTGAAGGAGGAGCCGAAGCTGGCGGAGCGCATCGCGGATGAGATGGAACAGGCGGCGCAGGGAAGGCGCACGCCGATTGCCGTGAAGGACTTTCTTGGAGGCATCGAGGACTTGCGAACGCGCCGCATCGCGCAGCGCAGCTTTGAAGGGCTGATGAAGCTGGTAACAGGGAGCGGGCTGGCAGAAACGAGCGTGCGCGCCTACACGTTGCGCTGGCTGGCTGTGCAAAAAGCCGCCGTCGCGCCGTCGAGCTATTCGCGCTACCGCGCCGTGTGCGAGAGCTTTCTGACTTTCTTTGAGGAAAGGGCAGATCAGGACATGAACGAACTCACCAAGGCCGACTTGATGCGCTTCCGCGATTCGGAGCTGGCGCGCGTGTCTCCTTCATCGGTGCGGCTTGCATTGAAGATACTGCGGATGATGCTTTCCGCTGCCGAGAGAGACGGCGTGCTGGCGCGTCCCGTGATGCGGGCGCAAGAGATGAAAATTTTCGAGCGCAAGAGCGAGAAGGCGGCGCGCCGTCCCTTCACACTGCCGGAGTTGAAGACGTTGCTGGCCGCGGCAAATGACGAGTGGCGCGGGATGATCCTGATGGGGCTTTACGGCGGCGGGATGCGACTGGGCGACGTGGCGGCGCTGACCTGGGAGAATGTGGACTTGAGCGCGAACGTGCTGGCCTACACCAGCAGGAAGACCGGAAGGACACAGCGCGTGCCGCTGGCGAAGCCGCTACAACGTGCCTTGCTGGACATTGCGGGAACTGATGACCCGCGCGCGCCCGTATTTCCGAAGGCGCACGCGACAGTAGCGGCTTCACCGATGGGCTTCACGGTGACGTTGAGCGGGCAATTTATGAGCTTGCGCGTGGCGGCGGGACTAGTGGCGGCGAAACCGCGCAGGGCGAAGGAGGACGGCTGCGGGACGTCGCGCCGGCTTTTATTTGCGCCCTGTCACAAAACCATTCTGACTCCCGTGGCGGCGAGGGTGCGAACCCACGGTTCCATTTTGCACTTCATCTAGGCAAATTACCTAGTCCTGCTCAGTAATTTCCTGCACCCGTAGCGTCACTTTTTTATTGTGGAAAAAAAGATGAGGGTTATCTGCATCGTGTTGCTGCATAGGTCTGTTAACGCTGCTGGTCATGAAGAATAAAGCCGCCCCATCCAAACAAGCCAAGCCGGGCGAGATAGAGGTCTCGTTGGAGCTGGCCACGGGGTTGCTCCATTCCATGCAGGAGGGTTTGGTGGTGCTGGACCCCAAGGGCATTATCCTGGATGCCAACCCTGCCTTTTGCCAGATGACCGGTTACTCTCGTGAGGAACTTGTCGGTCGCGGACCGCCGTTCCCATACTGGCCGCCGGAGGAATATGAGAGCATTCAGGCAGCTCTGAATAATGCGCTGGACGGTATCGTCACCAATTTTGAAACTTTTTACATGCATCAGAACGGTGAACGATTCCCGGTAGCCGTCCGTCCGTTCGTGGTAAAAAACAAGGCTGGCAAAATCATCAGTTATTCGGCGACCGTCAAAGACATCACCGCACGCAAAACGACTCAGGAAGCACTGCAAACAAGCGAGGAACTTTTCCGTCGTATCGTGCAAAGTGCGCAAGAAGGCATCTGGAGAATCAATGGCGATTCACTGACCGACTACGTGAATCCCAAGATGGCGCTGATGATGGGCTATGAGCCTGAAGAGATGTTTGGTCGGCCAATTGACGACTTTTTAGATGATGAGAGTCGCGACCTGCTCGCGTATCACATCGAACGACGCAAAAGAGGGATCGCTGATCAATTCGAATTCAAATACATGCGCAAAAATGGTTCTGCATTGTGGGCCTTCGTTTCTACCAATCCCATCACCAATGCGAGCGGTGATTATGTTGGTGCGGTGGCGTTGCTGACCGACACCACCGAGCGCAAACGGGCGGAAGCGGCGCTATGGGAGGCCGACCAAAAGCTACGCCTGCATTTCGAGCAATCGCCAATGGCCGTCATCGAATGGGATTTAGATTTCCGGGTAACCCGCTGGAATCCCGCCGCTGGAGCAATTTTCGGATACAGCAGGGATGAAGCGCTTGGGCGGCATGCCTCCTTCATTGTTCCGGAATCATTTCGCCCCCAGGTAGATGAGAAATTCCAAGCTTTGTTGAAACAAAGCGGCGGACAAAGAAGCACCAATGAGAACCTGTGTCGCGATGGCAAGACGATTCTTTGTGAATGGTATAACACCCCGCTCATCGACGAGCGAGGAACGGTCACCGGAGTCGCCTGCCTGGCGATGGACGTCACGGAACGCCAACTGTTGCAAAAACTGTTGACATGGAAAAGGGATATCTTGGAAATGATCAGCAGCACCGCTTCACTCCATGAGGTGTTGAGCAGATTGACGATCGGCTTGGAAAAACAGTTGCCGGACGCGCTCTGCTCGGCCCTCCTGCTTGATGATGATGGCATTCATTTGCGGCTCGGAGCAGCGCCGAGTCTGCCGGAGGCCTACAACCGCGCCATTGATGGCATGGCCATCGGTCCGACGGCCGGCTCCTGCGGCACGGCAGCTTATACGGGCCGGCAGGTCATCGTCGCGGATATCGGCAGCGACCCGCTTTGGGGTGATTATCGAGAGCTGGCCTTGGGGCACGATTTGCGCGCCTGCTGGTCCACGCCGATTCATGGTAAAGAAGGTAAAATTCTCGGCACCTACGCCATCTACTTTCGGGAGCCGCGCCAACCCACCCCATCCCAACTGGAGGTAATTTCCCGGGTGGTCAATCTCACGCGCATCGCCATCCAGTGGAAGCAATCGGAGGCTTCGCTGCGGGAAAGCGAAGAACGATTCCATACGCTCTTCGAGAATGCCAGCGATGCCATTTTTATCACACAGGGCGAACTGTTTATAGAATGTAACGCCCGCACGCTGGAGATGTTCGGCTGTCAGTCCCGAGACCAGATACTGGGGCATACGCCCTACGAGTTTTCGCCACGCCTCCAGCCAGACGGCCGGAACTCGACCGAATCGGCCATCGAAAAAATCAACGCCACCCTCAACGGCCAGCCGCAGTTCTTCGAATGGATGCACACGAAGCTCGACGGCACACCGTTCCCCGCCGAAGTGAATTTAATCAAAGTGGAGGTTGGGGGCAAGATGCTACATCAGGCGATCATCCGTGACATCAGTGAACGCAAGCAGGCCGAGGAAATGATTCGACAGCAAAACGCCGAGCTGGAAAGCCGCGTGAAAAAGCGCACTTCGGCTCTGAGCAAGGCCAACAAAGCTCTTCGTGGCCACATGGTCACGCGCCGCCGGCTGGAAAAGCAAATCCTCGAAATCAGCGAGCGCGAACAGAAGCGCATCGGCCAGGATCTGCATGACGACCTGGGCCAGCAGCTCGCCGGCATCTGGTGCTTGAGCCAGCTTCTCGAAAGCAGTCTGGTCGCTCAAAAATCCCCAGAGGCAGCGGCTGCCGCCAAGATCACCGGCCAGCTCAAGGAATCCCTGGAGTTGACCCGCAAGCTGGCGCAGGGACTGTATCCCGTGGCCCTGCAGGCTGACGGACTGTCGTTTGCGCTCGATGAACTGGCAAAACGAACCACGGAGATTTACAAGATCAGCTGCCGCTGCAAATGCCGGCAGAAACATGTCATGGACCATACCGTCGCCACTCATCTCTACCGCATCGCGCAGGAGGCTATTACCAACGCCACCAAACACGGACATGCACAGAAAATCGAAATCGAACTCTCCTCCAATTCGCGCCACACCTATCTAACCGTGATCAACGATGGCATGCCAATGGCAGAAAAAACAGCCGATGGGGACGGCATGGGTTTGCGCATCATGAAGTATCGGGCAGACATGATCGGCGGAAAACTCAGCGTCGAATCAAACAAGCACAACGCTGGAACTAGTGTAACGTGCATGATTCAAAAAGCCGGAAATTAAATTCGCAACCAGGCAATTTTATGGACACCGCTACCACTGGCCAGACTGAAAATAAGATAAAAAAATCTTCGTCATCGACGATCACCCCGTGTTCCGCGACGGCCTTGTGCGCATCGTCGGGCAGATGCCCAATCTGGTTGTCTGTGGGGAAGCGGACAACGCCGTGCATGCACTCGACGAGATCTGCCGGCTGAGCCCCGACCTCGTGCTTGCGGACATCGGCCTTGCTGGCATGAGCGGCCTCGAACTGTTGCAAAACGTTCATGCCATCCTGCCCAAACTGCCCGTGCTGGTGATTTCCATGCACGACGAAAGCCTTTACGCCCTGCGCGTGCTGCGCGCAGGCGGACGCGGATACATCATGAAGCAGGCGGGCCCGGAGAAAATCATGCAAGCCATCACCACTGTCTTGAGCGGGCATGTCTATGCCAGTGAGCGAATGGCCGCCCTGGCACTCGATTCCATCACTCATACGGACTCAACAGGCTCCAACGGCGGTGTCGGGAAACTCACCAACCGCGAGCTCGAAGTCTTCCTTCTGACCGGCCAGGGCAAGGACAATCACGAGATCGCCAAGGAACTCCACGTCTCGCTCAAAACCGTGGACACTCATCGCGCCAAAATCAAGGACAAGCTCGGGTTGAAAAGCAACACGGAAGTCATCCACTACGCCGTGCGCTGGACTGCCGATCAGTCATAATTGTCTGCCGGTCAGCTCATTGTTAAAATAACACGGGCGCTTCGACCACGTCACAAGGTGGATCGGAGCCTGATGCAAGCCCTTGATAGAGCATCGTTAGTGGACCATCGCAAAAGCGTGCGCGGAGGCACGGCGTCATACATGGGAAGCGCCGGCAGTGGAGAACTTCTAATCTCACGCTGATGAGTTTAATCCGCAGCAGCACCGGCGCATTTATCCTGAGATATTCTCAGCGGGTTATTGACGCGTGATTAGGCACCTTGCCAATAGTCCGGCCTGAGTGGCTCGCATAGTTTGGACGCGCACCCGGTAGTATTCGCAGCTTTGCGGTGCCCCAAATTCAAAGTCCACACGACCTGCACTGTTAGCACCGCGTTTTTCTCGCAAGCTGAATTCATCCTCCCAGCTCATGAAGAATTTTACCAGTCCTATGAAAAACAAAAAAACTCAGCAACCCCTGAATCGTTATGATTGCCACTTACGTTCTCGAAGCCTGCGCCGCTGGAGCCTGCCTCCTTTCATGCGCAGTTCAAACACCCGTCAACACCACTGCCCAGGGTCACACTAACGGCTCCTCGACCAGTAAAAGTTCCGTCTCTTCCACTGAAACCCGCACCCACTTCAACCATTCCAGTTCCAGTGATGCCAACTCCATCAAACTCGATTTCATCCCAGTGACGCAGCGTATCTTTCGCGATGAACTCGGTTTAGGCCGACTCCAATCACCCCGGGGCACCTATGGCGTGGAAGCACACGGGACGCCCGACTTCATCGAGTCCCGAACAGGCAGGCCCATCTCGCCGGCAGAGCTTGCAGAATGGATTCATCGCGACCCCCGCTACTCCCCCGGGATGCCCATCTATCTTTTCGCCTGTGAGACGGGCAATGGCACACATTCATACGCCCAACGGCTGGCTAATGTAATGAAGGTCACCGTGGTAGCGCCCGACACGCGCATATGGGTGCAAGGTGGAGGCGACTTTGAAGTCAGCGGGGCCACATACAAGAGAGCCCTGGGGATCATCCCCTTGGGTGATGCAATGCCAGATCATGCGCAACGAGGCAATATGAAGACCTTCCAGCCTGCAACATTCACTTTGGCGGACGTAAGATAACGCCCGACAGCGGTCATGAAACCGGGAAGTCTGGCGGTCCCGCCCCGCGGTAATATCCAATGTTCAGATGGCGGAGAGGGTGGGATTCGAACCCACGGTTCCTTTCGGAACGCCAGTTTTCAAGACTGGAGCCATAAACCACTCGACCACCTCTCCTGATTGTCGTCCTGGGTTTGTGCCGGGAAGATAACGAAGAGTGCGCGGCTGAAAAGGGAAAATCGTGCTTGATTTTTTCGTGGAGGCGAGTTTTGTGCCAACCCCTTTTCAAAACCCACGCATATCCCCCACCATGGTCGTTCTCAGACTCCGCCGCGAAGGCACCAAAAACCGCCCGTTCTACCGCATCGTTGCCGCCGACCAGCGCTTCCCGCGTGATGGGCGTTTCCTTGAAATTCTCGGCACCTACGATCCTTTACTCAAGGGCGACAATTACAAAGTGAATCTCGCAGCGGCCCAGAAATGGATTTCCGTGGGCGCCCAGCCATCCGAGACCGTGGCCAGTATTCTGAAAAAAGCCACCAAGGCGGCGGCTGAACCTGCCAAGGCGTAAATTTTCCCGGCGGGAATCCGCCGCGTGTTGCAAAGGGGTCAGGCCGCAGTTGCGTGCTTGGAACATGGCTTTGATCATTTAATTATATGGATGCCCCTGAAGCCCTTCGCGAATTCCTGATGTATGTGGTGGCGAACTTGATCGACCACCCCGAGCAGGCCAGCATCGCCGTGGGATCCACGAGCAGTGGCGCGATCTCATTTCGCGTCCAGCTCGCGCCGGACGATGTGAAGCGGGTGGTGGGAAAAAACGGTTTCACCATCAGCGCCATCCGTTCGCTGCTGAACGTCGCGGCCCACAAACACGGCGTGCGGATTTCTCTGCGCGTGGATGGCGTGCTTGAGGAGGACATCGCCTCCGCCCCCCATGCCAGCGAGACCGGGCCGGGTGAAAGCCCGGTGAGGTAATTTCCGTTCAGTCTTTTTGCAGCGTGCCGTTCTGGATGCGGCGCACGATTTCTGCGCAGCCGTCCTCGAGCAAGTCGAGCACGAGTTCAAATCCATCCGCACCGCCGTGATAGGGATCGGGGACTTCGGTTTCTTTGTGCTCGGTGCAGAACTCACAGAAGAGTTTGATCTTCGTGCCGGATTTTTTATGGCGGTCAAGCATTTTCACGTTGCTCAGATTGTCGCGATCCATCACGAGGATGAGATTAAACTTTACCAGGTCATCAGCATTTACCTGCCGGGCGCGATGCTCCAGTTTAAGGCCGCGCTGTTCCGCCGCCTGTCTCATGCGCGGGTCGGGCAGCCTGCCAATGTGGAAGTCAATCGTGCCAGCGGAGTCCACCGTCACTTCCTGGTCCAGGCGCGCGTTCACGAGCAAATGCCGCAGCACTCCCTCGGCTGCCGGGGAGCGGCAGATGTTGC
This sequence comes from Verrucomicrobiota bacterium, assembly GCA_043758025.1. Taxonomy (GTDB): domain Bacteria; phylum Verrucomicrobiota; class Verrucomicrobiia; order Verrucomicrobiales; family Verrucomicrobiaceae; genus VFKE01. The sequence continues at coordinate 8,538 of JAYVOH010000314.1, read as the reverse complement.
CCATGCATACGAACAAAATTTTCAAGGCGCTAACTTCAAGGTTCAGGGTTCTTTCCTCTGATTTCGTCCAGTGAGGCTTCCAGCGAAGCCAGATCGGTGATCAGTTGCACATCGGGGATGCGCAGTGCCTGATGGTAGCCGAATGCGGCGCGACCGCCGATGAGTAGCGCGACGTGGGACGGGAGCATCTTGCGCAGCTTGGTCAGCTCGCCGGGGATGTTGGGGTCATCACCGGGATAGACAATGCTGAGCGCCACGGCGCGCGCGTCGCGGGTTTTTACACAGACGGCGATTTCTTCCGCAGGCAGCGAGGGGCCGAGATAAGTGGCGCGCCAGCCGACATCACGCGCGGCGGCAGCGACCAGCAAGGCGCCGACCTCGTGGGTTTGCGCTGCGGGCGTGCAGACGATGATCTCCGGTGCGTTGGGGACGATGGAATAATTTCGCGCACCGAGTGAGAGAAAATCCCGCACCACGGCGGTGGCCAGATGTTCGTGAGCAACGCGCATTTCACCTTTGCGCCAGGCTTCGCCAACTTCATGCACGAAGGGCGCGACTACACGCAGCAGGGTCACGCGGTGGCCGTAGCGAATGCGGGCGTTCTCCAGCAGGTCGGTGAGCACTTGTTGCTCGATGCGGCGCACCGCCTCCAGGCAGCACGCGAGGCATTGCTCCGGGGTGGTGTGCAGCAGCGGGCCGCTGGATTCTCCTCCCGGCACAGGCGGCTGCGGATGTTCCTTTTTGTAGAGCAGATACAATTCCTCAAAGGTCAGGCAGGCGATGTTGCTGATGCGGTGGCCACAGTTGGTCAGGGACTTGAGCAAGCGCAGGCGTTCGATTTCCTCGTCGGAATACAGACGGCGGTTGGTGGCCGTGCGCTTGCAGCAGATCAGGCCGTAACGCCGCTCCCACACCCGGATCGCATGTGCGGTGAGGCCGGTGCGGTGGCAGACGACTTTGATGGGATGACGCAGTTCCTGGGAGAGAGAAGACACAGTTTTCAGTTTCAGTTTTCAGTATTCCAGTCAACAATACGTCAATGCTACACCCGGCAGATGACAGGTAAGCCTTAGATTGGAAAACAGAAAACGGAAACTTGATTCATGCTGAACTACGTCTGGTCCTTCCTCCTGCTAACGGGCCTGATCGTCGCCGCATTGTTCGGCAGGCTGGGCGGGGAAAGCGGTGTGGTGGAGGGCATCTTCACCATCTGCAAAGATGCCGTGATGAAGCAGGCATTGCCTCTCGCGGGTGTGATCATGCTCTGGCTCGGCGTGCTCCGCATCATGGAGAAGGCGGGATTGCTCAACGTGCTGGCGCGAGCGCTGGCACCGTTGATGCGGCGCTTGTTTCCCGGGGTGCCTGCGGAACATCCCGCGATGGGCGCGATGATCATGAACATCGCCGCGAACATGCTCGGCCTCGGCAATGCCGCGACGCCGCTGGGCTTGAAAGCCATGGAGCATCTTCAGCAGCTCAATCCGCAGAAGCAAAGCGCGAGCAATGCCATGTGCATGTTTCTCGCATTAAACACGGCGGGCTTCATGCTCATCCCGATGACGGCAATCAATTTCCTCAGCGCGGGCGGCGTGAAGAATCCCTATCAAATCATCGCGCCAACTTTGTGCTCCACACTTTGCGCCTCGGTATTTGCCGTCATTGCGGTCAAGTTGCTGGAGCGGTTGCCGATGTTCCGCCAGCTCCCTGATGATGCCGCCATCAGTGACACTGATGGAACCAGGGAGCCTTCTGCGGCACCGGCATTCCGCGCCACGACATTTCGGCGCGTGGTGATCGGCATCGCGGCTGTTGCGTTTGCGGTGGGCGGCTGGTTCGAGGTTTTCCCGAAGCAACGCGAATCATTCCTGGCAAAAACGGGACTGCAGTCCGTGATCGATGGTGCGGCAAAAAGAAAATCTGACACCGAGAGGCAGGCGGCGGACGCGCGCGCCGCGAAGACCTCCTCAACTGAAATTGATGAAAACGCCGCACCCGGCTGGCAGTTGGTAATGCGGAGATGCTCCACGCTGGCCATTCCTTTGGTGCTGGTGATCACGGTGCTGTTTGCGCTGTCAAAAGGCGTGCCGGTTTATGAGGAGGCTGTCGAGGGTGCGAAGGAAGGTTTTGCGGTGGTGACGCGCATCATGCCGTTTCTCGTCGTCATGCTCACGGCGCTCACGGTTTTTCGAGAGAGCGGCGCGATGCTGTTGTTCGCGCAATTGCTGGATCCGGTGCTGCGCTTGATTCATCTGCCCGCTGAATTGCTGCCGCTGGCCATCATGCGCCCTCTGAGCGGATCAGGTTCACAGGGGATTCTCAACGAGATCATCCTCAACCCGGCATCGACCGGCTTTCTGAAATACACCGCCGCAGTGATGTATGGCTCCACGGAGACGACGTTCTATGTGCTGGCAGTTTATTTTGGAAGCGTGGGCATCCGGAGAATCCGTCACGCGCTGGCCGTCGGCATCATCGCGGATGTGGTGGGCATGACTAGCGCGATCACATTGGGCCGGCTGCTTTTTGCCGGAGGCTGATGATATATCATGCCTATTTGTTTTCCGCGCCCTTGATTTTGGTCAGCACCAACTGCCGCACCCAGATGAAAGATTTGGCGGGATCGGAACATTGCAAAACAAAATGCTCTTTGGTGAGTTCCTGATCGATGGTGATGATGCCGATCCGGGTAAAACGGAATTCATCGATGCCGCTGGTAATGTCTTCTGATGTGAGCTTGCGCTGAACACTGGCCCCTCCGATTTTTGCGGTAATGACCACACCTTCGGATGTGTCCGGGCAGGTATATTGCATGGCGACGCGATATTTGCCGGGAGTGATTTTTTCCACCATCCATTCCGCCGCTCCTATCGGCAACGCCTTGCCGGAGGGTTTTACCTTCAGGGTGCTGCGATCCGGACTGCTTCTGGTTTCATTTCCCGTGGAAAGGACGATGGCAGCATCCATTTTCTTGTCCGGCGTTTCTTCCGCAAAATGCTCCGCAGCGGGCGCACTCAGCGAATCATAGGGGAGAAGGCCGGAAGTGGACGCGAGTTTATTGACCTTGTCGATTTCAGCCTGGACGAGCGCGGCATCCATGTTGCGATTTCGCCCGCTCAGCGATTGCTTGAGCTTGCTAAGTTCGCGCAGGTAATCCTGAATAACCGGCGCGTGGTATTTGCGCAAGTTAGTGAGGTAGGTGCTGTCGATCTGATCAAGACTGGTCGCCGGAGTTGACGAAGTCTGCGCGGATAGCGTTGTGAAAACGGAGAGCATCCCCAGCATCATTGGCCGGATGAGTAAAGCGGATGGACGCAGGCGCATGATGCGAAACGGGTGGGTCAAGGATTGGTCGTTGCTGGCAGGAATGACCATGCCCCGGGAGGAATGGCTTTGGCCTTGGCGGCGGTTTCGCGCTCTTTAAGCGAGGCGCGCAGGGTTTCCTCCATGCTTTTGCGTTCAGAGGATTTTTCCTTCGGAGATGAAATTGCGGCCAGTCCATTGTCCACAAGGATGCCGGAAAAATCGCCAACCTCTCCGGGCTGCACGATGGCAAGAACGGCGCCGTTCTTGTCCCTCATCCAGCGCGTCAGCAGTCGCAGCGGCCTGTTTTTTAAGTAGGTATCGGTAAATTCCTGTGCCTGCCGGCCCAGCGCAACGGAGTCATCCATGGTGATGCCAAAGTAACTGGCATGACGTTTGTGACTTTCTTCATCTTCCGCGTGGGGGGAGGGACAGGAGACGGACAGGAGACGGACGGAGACGATCTGATTTTTCATGGAGACGAGAAACCGATCACCGACATTGGTCGGATCAGGGACGTAGCGAGCATCCTGAATTTCTTCCAATCCATCGGGACGACTTATGGCGACACCCGGTTCCGGATTAGCCTCTTTCCCCAGGACATGAAGCGATTGCTGCACGCGCTTGCCTTCATTCAGCAAGAACTGCGCGCCTTCATGATCTTTTTTTTCAGCCATTTCATTGCCCATGCTTTGCAGTCGGGCGACATAGGATTTTACAAGTGGCTGGCCCAGTTCCGTGAGGCGAGCCAGGTGGGCCTGATGCTCCGCGACATATTCCTTTGCGGCAGTGTCATCCACTTTCACTGCGTTTGGCTTTGCGGGCGTGAGCCGGATTTCCCGGAGATGCATCAGCCCGCCATTGCCACGCAAACGGGTAACTTTCAGCATGAGCCTCGCGCTAGTCCGGGAAAGTTTTATGTCGCCCAGGGTCACGGTCTCATAAGTCGTCCATCCCTCGGTGGGTCTGACTTGCACGGTCAGTTTTTCCACATCCGCTCCTCCGAGGTTCGTGACTTCTGTCAGTTCCAACTCGCCTACGGGAGCTTGGCCGCCTTCTGGAAGTCCAAAGCCAAAGGGCCTGAATTCTCCGTCTCCTGTGTTTGCGGCCCCGTAGGTCATGGTAACGCTGTAGGTGCCGGGGCTGACCTTGAAGATGTCCCAGTTGGCGGCGCAGGTGGTCGTGCGCCAGCTGTCAAGAACACCTTCCATCCGATTAAAAGCAACGGGGCCGGTGATCTTGGCGTCGCCCGGTCGGAGGATGATGGCGTCGAAATTATCTACGGACGCAATCGAATACAATGTGGCGAGCTTTTGCCGGCGCTGCTGCGCGTTCAGGGCGGTTTCATAATCACCCGCCGCCCCGGCCTGATCTTCCAGCGCGACGAGAGCCTTGGCGTATTGATCGGCCAGCGTCCGGGTGCTGGTAAGCGCGCGCAGCGTGAATTGCTGGCGCAGTTGTTTCAACTCCACCGGCTCCGAACCGCTCTGGGCCTCAGCCCGCGAGGACAGCAAAATCAGCCCAAAGGACAAGGCGCGCACTGTGTTGATGTTGGTTGGGGTTTTCATGTTCTGCTTCGTTTCACCGGCTCACTGGTGCCAGTTCCAGCGACCAAAGCCGCATCAGACCTCCTTTGGGCGCGGCATTCGCAGCGATGGTCAGCAGGCCATGGCCGTCGCGCACGCGGAGGGTGCCGATATTTTTTTCCAACGGCTTGCCTTCAGTCGGCGTTACAGTGCCGCGCAGACTGTAAAAACTTTCTTTCACGATAACCGTGCCGCCTTCGTCCTTGCCGCAGGAGTATTTAATGATCACCTCATAACCGCCGGGTGGAAGGCCTGGGAGCAACCACGTCACGGAGCAGTTGGTGTCGTCCCAACCGATCAGTGCGCCGTCCTTGTCCGCTTTCACGCCCTTCAGGGTGGCGTCTTCCAGTTTCATCGGGATACGTTCCGGCAGCACCTTCCCCTCGCCTGCCGCCCGGGCCGCCAGCATCGGCAGTTCCTGCTCCAGAGCCGTGAGTTCCTGCTCCAGCGCGATGCGCTCATCACGGGCGCGGATGGCATCGGAAAAGTCATGCGCGGTCGCGAGTTTCTTTTCCAGTTCGCGCAGCCGCTCCAGATGAGCTTTTTTCTCCGGCATGATCGTCTCGATCAATTTTTTGCGGAACTGTGATCGGAGCGATCGCAAATCAGGCGAATCAGTAGTCGGGCTGTCCTCCGCTTTGAGCGGAAACATGCCGGGCAAGCACGCCAGCATGGCAAGCCATCTCGTTGTCCATGCCCGACAATTAATCACCATTACAGGATAGTGGACACAATTCCAGCGGCAAGACCTTTCCCAAGATCATCTTGCGATTTTGACGCCCATCATTTTTTGATCGGCCGCTGAGTGGATCGCCTCCGTTTTGTAAAGCTTGACTCGCGAGTGGTGGAGATTAGCGTCCCATGACAAAACAGGGGCGCTGGATTCCGGCTGAGACGTTTCGCGAGGAACGAACCCTTTGAACTTGAAGCGGATAATGCCGTCGCAGGGAGCAAAGCCATCTCATGCCAAGCCACGCCGCACCCAAGCCGCGTGGTTTTTTTCATTTCAACTGTTCTCCCTTTTCTCTTTTCACTTAACCCTTTTCCCTTCATCCAGCCATGATCGCCACCAAAGATTCCTTCGTGCCCCACAGCAGTGAGCAACTGCCCAACAGCAACCGCATCTACATCGAGGGCCAGATCCACAAGGAAATCAAAGTCCCCATGCGCGAGATCACCCTCTCGCCCACCAAAGCCTTCAACGGTCGCATCGAGATCAACGAACCCGTCCGCGTCTATGACTGCGCCGGCCCTTGGGGCGATCCCACCTTTCATGGCAAATCCGAAGAAGGCCTGCCCGCCCTGCGCGAAAGCTGGATCGCCGCGCGCAACGATGTCGCCGCCTACGATGGCCGCGAAGTGAAGCCGCAGGACAACGGCTACCTCAGCGGCAAGCACGCCGAGTTTGCCAGCACCGCCGAGCGCAACCGCCTCGTCGAATTCCCCGGCCTGCACGGCGAGCGCCGCCGCCCGCTCAAAGCCAGCGCTGGTCACCCCGTCACCCAGCTTTGGTATGCCAAGCAGGGCATCATCACCCCCGAGATGGAGTTCATCGCCATCCGCGAGAACCTGAAGCGCGCCGAGATCGCCGACTTCAAAGACGACATCCGCCGCGACGACCTCGACAAGCAGCACGCCGGCTCTTCTCAAATTTCAAATTTCAAATCTGAAATCTCAGATTACACGCCCTCCATCTTCAAGCGCTTCCCCCAGCGCATCCCGAAGGAGATCACCCCCGAGTTCGTCCGCAGCGAAGTCGCCGCCGGTCGCGCCATCATCCCCGCGAACATCAACCACCCCGAGCTCGAGCCGATGATCATCGGCCGCAACTTCCTCGTCAAAATCAACGCCAACATCGGCAACAGCGCCGTCGCCTCCAGCATCGAGGAAGAGGTCGAAAAAATGCGCTGGGCCACCAAGTGGGGCGCCGACACCGTCATGGACCTCTCCACCGGCAAGAACATCCACGCCACCCGCGAGTGGATCCTGCGCAACAGCCCCGTTCCCATCGGCACCGTGCCCATTTATCAGGCGCTCGAAAAAGTGAACGGCAAGGCCGAAGACCTCACCTGGGAACTCTTCCGCGACACCCTCATCGAGCAGGCCGAGCAAGGCGTCGATTACTTCACCATCCACGCCGGCGTCCTCCTCCGCTTCATCCCCATGACCGCCTCCCGCATGACCGGCATCGTCAGCCGCGGCGGCAGCATCATGGCCAAGTGGTGCCTCTCCCATCACAAGGAAAGCTTCCTCTACACCCATTGGGACGACATCTGCGACATCATGGCCGCCTACGACGTCAGCTTCAGCATCGGCGACGGCCTCCGCCCCGGCAGCATCGCCGACGCCAATGACAAGGCCCAGTTCGGCGAACTCGAAGTCCAGGGCGATCTCACCAAGCGCGCCTGGGCCAAAGGTGTCCAGGTCATGAACGAAGGCCCCGGCCACGTCCCCATGCACATGATCGAGGAGAACATGGCCAAGCAGCTCGAATGGTGCCACGAAGCCCCCTTCTACACCCTCGGGCCATTGACCACCGACATCGCCCCCGGCTACGACCACATCACCAGCGGCATCGGTGCCGCCATGATCGGCTGGTATGGCTGCGCCATGCTCTGCTACGTCACGCCCAAGGAACACCTCGGCCTCCCCAACAAAGACGACGTCAAAACCGGCGTCATCACCTACAAACTCGCCGCCCACGCCGCCGACCTCGCCAAAGGCCACCCCGGCTCCCAATACCGCGACAACGCCCTCTCCAAAGCCCGCTTCGAGTTCCGCTGGGAAGACCAGTTCAATCTCTCCCTCGACCCCGTCACCGCCCGCGAATACCACGACGAAACCCTCCCCCAAGACGGAGCCAAAAGTGCCCACTTCTGCTCCATGTGCGGCCCCCACTTCTGCTCGATGAAAATCACCGAGGACGTGCGGAAGTATGCTGCTGAGCAGGCGATCTCCGAGGAAGAGGCCCTCCAGCGCGGCATGGCCGAGAAGAGCAAAGAGTTCGTCGAAAGCGGAGCCGAAGTCTATCAGCCAGCCTGATCCATGAAAAAGCCGTCCGTCTCCAAAAAAGCGATCACCCCGGCCAAAACGAAGCCGGACGGCCTCAATCTCCTCCTCACTGAAGTCCGCCAGCTCATCCAGAGCGCCCGGCGTGGCGTGTCCACCGTCGTGGACACCTTCCAGGTGATGACCAACTTCGAAATCGGCCGCCGCATCTTCGAGTATGAGCAGAGAGGCGCGAAACGTGCTGCGTATGGCACCGAGCTTTTGAAAGAGCTTTCGGCCAGACTGACGAAGGAGTTTGGGAGAGGATTCTCGAAGGCCAACCTCGAATACATGAGGCGGTTCTATCTGGAGTGGCAGCATCGCGTCCCTCAAATTGCCCAACAGCCTATTGGGCAATTGGCCGACGCCGAGATTTGCCAGCAGCCTACTGGCAAATTGGCGCTCCCAAAGATTGCCCAACAGGCTATTGGGCAATTCCCAATTTCCGAGCAGCCTATTCGGAAATCGCCCTTCACGATCAGTTGGACACACTACCTCGTCCTCCTCACCATCAAAGACCCCGACGAACGCAGCTTCTACGAGATCGAGGCCACCAACGCCGGATGGTCCGTGCCGGAGCTGAAGCGCCAGAAAGCCTCCTGCC
>JAYVOH010000313.1:0-8085 GCA_043758025.1 Verrucomicrobiota bacterium | reverse complement strand
CAAAACTCTGTTGTCGTTCCATGCCTGCCAGCTTACTCCACCACGCAACCTCTTTTTTAATGTAGTTTGCACCATTGATTAAATCAGCGTTTCCTTAGCGGATCAGTGTTGCTTGAAAAATTTAACTATAAGCGCTGGTGCCGATGCTGGCACGATGTGTCCGCCTTGATGAATGAATGTCACCACGGGCGTGCCCTGGGCAGATGGATACAAGGTGCAATCCTTGTCCCACGATTCGCCGGTTGCCGAACAGCCATCAATCTTGCGCACCTCCGCCATCATCCGCTCCTGCCACGCATATTTCACGAGCGGGTCCTTTTCACCCGCAATGTGCATCACCGGTTTCGGTTTTAATTGGGCGGCGTATTTCCCCACCGCCGCACAGGGCGCGACCGCAGCCAGGACATCGCCTCGCGTAAGCCAGAGCAGATACGTGAAGCCCCCACCGTTGGAATGGCCTGTGGAGAACATATGACTGGCATCGATTTTGAAATCCTGTTTCAACTGTGCAAGAACAGCGTCGAAGAATTTTAAATCCCGGTCGCCATTATCGCCCGCCGCCGACTGCCAGCCGTTGCGTTCACCTTTGGGGTCGGTGAGCTGCCCAACCGTAGGCAGCCCCTGCATATAAACCACGAGCGCCTCCGGCCATTCGGTCTCGATGTGAAAACTGCGTTCGGCATTCCGGGCATTTCCGCCATGTCCGTGAAACACGAACACCACCGGCGCAGGGTTCGCTTTGGCAGTGGCCGGCGCGTAGATGAGAGCGGTGCGCTGCACACCGTCCACATTGCAAGTCATCTCCTGGGGCTCGGCGGCACAGGTCAAGCCGACCCACGCCAGCATTGTCGCCACCCAAACAGATGTCAGAATTACTTTCATACCCTCCAAAACAAAGAAATCGGTGATAAGTTTCTGAATATCTCGCCACACCTTTGAAGTCACGGCACACCGGCAAGTCATATCTTCAGTGATCCACGGAATCCCCGCCCTTGATAGTAAGATTCCGCCCCGTTGTGGCCGACGAAAACGCGACCATAGCGACGGTTTCCATAAATCGCGCCGCCGAGTTTTCGGATGTCAGCCGGTGTTTTCAACCAGCTCGACGACTTTGTATCGAACTCTCCAAGTTTCTGGAGTGCGAAATATTCATCTTCCGTCAAGAGTTCGATACCCATGTCCGCAGCAAAATCAATGACGCTGTTTTTCGGCTTGTGCTCTTTTCGGGAATCCAGCGCTGCGCGATCGTAGCAAAGACTGGCACGCCCCTTGGGGCTTTCCCGTGAACAATCCATGAAAATGTATTCTCCTGACTTCATGTCATGGGAAACAACATCCGGTTCACCGTCGGTTCTTTCCATTTCATGAATTGACCACAGTTTATCGGAATTGGCTTCCAGTCTGGTCTGCACCCTGGCCCATACCAGGCCCTGGTGCCGGCTCATGTGTTTCTCAAAGCGGGCTTTCAATGCCGCGAGCAGGATTTCACGTTGCTTGGCGGACAACAGCTTCTTTTTGGTAATGATGTTGTTCATGCATTCAGTTGTGGCACATTCGCCTACCAGTGCAAATTTTTTGTCGACGGTGATTCACGGCCTTGGCTGGCTGGAGCTGGCGTCGATATAGACATCCACTTGCTGGCCCACATATATGGGCTGGTTCTTGGGGCGTTGCAGGCTGTAGATGACTTGCAGCACCCGCGTGTCCACACGCTCGGTGCTGGCACCGGTGAGCGAGACCTTGGGAATTACATACGGCTCCACCCGAACAAAGGTCAGGGCGATGGGATTCTTGGTGTCGCCCTTGATGTATGCGGTTCCATTTTGACCGGGACGAATGCGGGTGGCGCTCTGCTCGTCCACATCGGCGCGCACTTGGAGCTCTTCGAGGTTGCCGAGAACCATGGCGGGGACTTTGGGCGAAGTCGCGGCATATTCTCCGGCACGTATGTTCAGTTGCAAGATGGTGCCAGCTCGCGGTGCCCTGACGATCATGCGATCAATGAGCATCTCCGTCTGTTTCATATCGGCTGTGGCAGCGTTGTGTTCCGCTTCTGCGGCAAGCATCTGGGCCTGCCCGACCTTGAGATCATTCTGACGTTGCTGCACTTCATCGACACTGACGGAGCGACCAGATACGGCCTGCACGCGCTCAAGCATGTCCTGCATCTTGGCGACTGTGGCACGACTGACTTCGATCCTGGCCTTCGCCAGTTCCACTTGCGCGCGCATCTTGATCAACTGCGCCTGCAATTCGCGATCGTCCATCTTCATGAGAGGCTGGCCCACGTTCACCAGTTCGTTAACCCTCACCATCACCTCCAACACCAAACCGGAGACGGGTGTGCCAATGGAAACGTTTTCCGCAATCGCTTCCAGAATCCCGGTGGCGGCGACGGTATTCGCATAAGGCTTGCCCGGCGGAGCGACTGGCGGCGGAGGTATGGGACGCTCCTGCGCCTTGATGGTTTTGATGACAAGGCTCATCATGACCATGCCAGCAATGGCCAGCGCGAAGGTCGAATACCTGAAGAGTCGGTTGAAGATGTTCATGGGAAATCTTTTTAATGTTTTCGATTTTTAATGTTCAAATTCGGGGACGATGCCCTCCACTACGTCATGGACTTCGACAATGCGTCCGTCGTTCATCCGCGCGATGCGGTCGGCGTATTTGAAGATGCGATTGTCGTGCGTGACGATGACGACCGCGCGACCAGGCTTGCGCGCGACTTCATGAAAAAGCTCCATGACCATGGTGCCGTTGTGCGCGTCGAGCGATGCGGTGGGTTCATCGCAAATGATCAATCGCGGTTCATGCACCAGCGCGCGCGCGATGGCCACGCGCTGCTGCTGGCCGCCGGAGAGCTGACTGGGATGATGCTTCCACCGATCACCCAAACCGACTTTTTCGAGAATATCACGAGCCCGATCCACGGCTTTGTTAAATGGCATACCCTGGATGAGCAAGGGCACGCAAGCGTTCTCAGCGCAGTTGAGCGTGGGGATGAGATTGAAGGACTGGAAGATGAAGCCGATGTTTTGCGCGCGAAATTTTGTCACCCGGCTATTTTTCATTTCGTCGAGCCGCGAGCCAAGAACCATGATCTGCCCGGCCTCGGCGTGCATGGTGCCGGCAATGATGCTGATGAGCGTGGTCTTCCCGCAGCCGCTCGGCCCCACCAGCATGAGGATCTGTCCGTCACCGGCATCAAGGTCGATGCCATGCAGCACCGTGAGCCGGTCACCTCCGTTGCCGAAGCTTTTCACGATGCCGCGCACATGCACGAGGTTGTCGCTGGAGATCGTGCTCATGTCAGCCTCGGAAGACCATGGCGGGTTCATAGCGGCTGACGCGCCAGATGCCGAGCAGCGCGGCAATCATGCAGATGCCCATGATGATGATGAGCACTGCTACCGGCATATGCCAGGTCATGAAAAATGGAGGCTGCTGCTTGTCCAGCGCGACCCGGGCAAACATGGACGTGCCCAACAAGCCGATGCCAAAGCCGATGATGCCGACGGTGATGGATTGCACGATGAGCATGAGACAAAGAATACCATTGGACGCGCCCATGGCCTTCAGCGCGCCGAGGTGCTTCATGTTCTCCAGCACAAATGAATAAAATGTCTGGCAGGAAATCGCGACCCCAACAATGAAGCCGACCAGAACGGTGATGCCGAATGAAATCGGTATGCCCGTGTTCTTCACATACCACCAGATCGTGGATGTGCTGAACTCGGAATGGCTTTGCTGGCTATCCAACGTGAAATCGCGATTCACAAATGCGCGCAAGCCAGTGGAACGCTGAATATCCGCAGCAGCTTGCTCCAGCGAAATGCCCGGTTTGGGCGCGGCGATGACGGCGGAGAGCATCTTTCTCTGCGGCGGTGAATATTGCAGAGCGCGCTCATAAGTCGTCCACACATAAGGCCCGCCGGTGAAGGAACGCATGGCCTTGCAGATGCCGACTACGCGGGCCTCGATGTCATTGATCTCAAAGATGTCTCCAATCTTGATACGCTTTTTGGAATCACCGGGATTTTCCGAGAGTCGCTCGGTCGCGAGATCATCAATGATGACCGTGTTCGGCAGTCGCAAGTCCTCCAGCCTGCCTGCGATCATATCCACCGGCGCACCCGCGAACGTTGCGGGATCAATGCCGATGAGCTGGATGATCTTGAATGCGCCATTGGTCAGGCGCACACGCTGGATGCCTGAGTAGAGCGGCATGGCCCATTCCACGCTGTCCACACCTCGCACCAGCGCAACATCGGTATCTCGCATGGGATTGACCTCATTGACCTGTTCCACCTTGCTCTCTACAACCCAGAGCGGCGCGGGCACATTTTTTAAGGTGGATGTCGTCCAGCGCATCAGGCCGCAAAACACCGCCGTCTGCTGCGCCATGAGAAACGTGGCGAAGAAGAGGCCGACCACGAGCATGACATACTTCGGTGTGTCGCCGAAAAGCATTTTGAGGGCGAGTCGCAACATGGCAATCAACCGGCAAGAGTGAGCAAAGCGCGGCGTATGACTTTACGTTCCGACTCGGTGAACTGGGCGAGCAAATTTGCTTCGATTCGTTCCGCTATCTTGCCGACTGCCGCCAGCGCCTTGCTGCCCGCAGGCGTGATCTCTACCAAATAAGCCCGACGGTCCTCGGGATGATTGCGCCGTCTGGCAAGCTGATGCTCCTCCAGTGCATCCACCAGCTTCACCATGCTGGTGCGATCAATGTGAAGCTTGCGCCCGAGTTGCTGTTGCGACATGGGGCCGAAGTCACGGATCATGTGAAGAATGCCCGCATGGGGAACCTCAACGCCTTCGCGCCGGCATTCTTCTGAAAAAAGAGTGAACAGTCGCTGATGAGCCTTCGCGATGAGGAAGCCCGTGTAACGCGTCAGACATTCCGGCAACGGCTCGCGCATCTCCCCGTCCGGCAAAGGAGTGACGGGAAGACAGGAAACACGACCGGGCATGATCGTCAGTATCACTGATGATTTGCCCGACGGTCAAATAGAAATTCAGCGAATGGTCTGCTTGATGTCATGAAATGGACAGTGTCTCTATTCCTGCCGATGGAATTTTGACCTTTCTCCATCCGCGATTATAGCCAGAGTCCATGCCCGAATCTTCCAAAATAAAAATCATCATGCCGGGTGCCTTGCTGCTCGCCGCGCTGTTCCTGGCGTGGCAATTGCCCGGCATCATCGGGCGCGAACCATGGAAGTCGGACGAGGCTTACACCATGGGCCTGGTTCATCACATCATCGAGAGTGGCGACGTCGTGGTTCCGGAACTGGGCGGAGAGCCGTTCATGCAGAAGCCTCCAGTCTTTTTTGTAACTGCGGCGGCATTCGCGAAATTTCTTTCGCCACTGTTCGAACAACACGATGGCGCACGAGCGGCCTGTCTGTTCTTCAATCTAATCACGCTGGTCTTCATCGGGCTGGCCGCGCGGGAATTGAACGGGCCGGGCAAGGGCTGGTCGGCGGCGGTGTTGTTCATGGCCTGCATCGGGCCGATCCATATGGCGCACTTCATCCTGACCGATCTCGCCTTGCTTAGCGGTGTGGCCATCGGTTTGTATGGCCTGGCCATCGGCATGAAACGCTCATGGGCTGGCGGCCTGATCTGCGGCACGGGTGCGGGACTTGCGTTCATGGCTAAAGGGCTGGTCGGGCCGGGCATGTTGGGACTTACCGTGCTGATTCTTCCATTGGTGGACAAATCATGGCGGACCAAAGCGTGGTGGAAGTTCACGGCCGGCTGCGTGCTGGCGTCGATTCCATGGTGCAGCATCTGGCCGGTCGCACTCTATCTGCGTTCGCCCGCTTTGTTCCGCGAGTGGATCTGGGACAACAACTTCGGACGCTTCCTGGGCGCGAACAAGCTCGGCCCTAAAAAGCAGCCCTTTTACTACTTCAAGCTCGTGCCTTGGTATGCATTCCCCGCGACCTTGCTGGTGGCGTGGACGATGATGCGCGAGCGTCTTTCTGGCTGGGCCTCGACCACACTGCGATTGCCGGCGATTCTTTTTCTCGTTAGTTTTACCGTGCTTTGCATTTCGCGCGATGGACGGGAAATCTATGCGCTCCCGCTCATGGTGGCGCTGCTGGTTCTGGCCAGCCGCAGATTGGATGACATCAACCCCGCTCTGGTGCGCGGTGCTAATGGGGTGATCTTCGGATTCTTTTCGCTGGTGGCCCTGCTGCTGTGGTTGGTGTGGATCGGAATTCAATGGGGTCGTCCTGCCGCGCTCATGAGCAAGCTGCATGAAGTTCTGCCCGGATACGAGCCTGCATTTGAGGTCCTGGTCTTTGCCTTCGCGTCAATTGCCACGCTGTCGTGGATCGCGCTAATCTTACGTCATCAGCGCGATCCGCGTCATCTCTGCATCCATGCGGCTGCGGGTGTGACCTTGCTGTATTTGCTGGGCATGACCATCTATCTGCCTATGGCTGATTGGAACATGTCCTACCGGCGTCAGCTTGCGCAATTGCGCAACATACTGCCGGCGGAAAATGTGATCGTTGCCAGCCGGGGTCTCGGTGAGCCGCAGCGCGCCATGCTGGAATATTACGCCGGATTGAAAACCGTCCGCCTGGAGCGGCAACGCCATTTCAAGTCCGACTGGCTGCTGATCCAGTCCGAGTATGATCCAAAGACCAGGACCATCCATTACAAAATCCCTCCCGGCGAAGAATGGAATCAGGTCTGGCAGCAAACGCACAACAAGGAGATTTTCCAGCTCTTCCGGAAGATCAGTCCTTGATGAAATGCGGACGGCACCGGGGTGTGCCGTCTCCATGGCGAGCACCCTTTAGGCCGCGCGACCGAAGTCCGGCTCGATCATGCCGTATTCCCCGTCCTTGCGGCGGAAAAGAATGGCGAGCCGACCACCGTTCTTGGCATTCTGGAAGAGAATGAAGGGACGTTCGCTCATCTCCAAATCCATGATGGCTTCATCGGGGAAGAGCGGTTTGGTGCGGAAGTTTTCCTTGTGGATGATGACCGGCTCGATGTGCTCGTCCTCGGTGGCGTGGAGTGATTCCTCGCTGAAGATGGTTTCTTCGAGGTGCTTGATGGAGCCTTCACGCGGGCGGTGATGCGTCTTGAGGAGACGGGTTTTGTATTTCCTCATGCGTCGGGCGATCTTGGAGATGGACTCGTCAATGCTCGCGTAAATGTCGCCGCTGGTGGATTTCACCTCGATGGTGATGTGGTTGGCGCAATGGAGGATGATTTCTGCGGTCTGGCGCTCTTTCTCGACGTCGAGAATGACCTTGGCGTCGATGATGCGGGGGTAGTCGAGGTGCAAGTTCTCCACCTTCTTTTGCGCGTAGTCGCGCATGGCTTCGGTGACGGTGACGTGACGGCCGGTGACGGTGATGGGCAGATTGACGTTGTGGATTTGCATGGCTTTATTTTTTAGTTGGATTATATCAGAAACTCCAGATGGATTACATGTTGAAATTTTCACCGAGGTATCGCTCGCGGGCGACGGGGTCATTGATGATTTGCTCGCGTGTGCCATGGAGCAGAACGCGGCCTTCGTGGATAAGGTAGGCGCGGTCCACAATGCTGAGGGTTTCGCGGACGTTGTGGTCGGTGATGAGGATTGCCAGCCCGACGTTACGGAGCATCATGATGATCTTCTGGATGTCCTCCACCGCAAGGGGATCAACGCCGGAGAACGGCTCGTCCAGCATGATGAGCTTCGGCTCCGTGACGAGGGAACGGGCGATGGTGAGGCGGCGTTTTTCACCGCCGGACAAAGTGAGTGCCAGATTGTCGGCAACGTGATCGATGCCGAATTTTTCCAGAAGCTGCTGGCATTGTTCATGGCGCTCCTTGTTGGAGTATTCCTGCGTCTCCATGACGGCGAGGATGTTGTCGCGCACCGAGAGCTTGCGAAAAATGGACTCTTCCTGGGGCAGATAGCCCATGCCGAGCCGGGCGCGTTTATACATGGGCTCGTTCGTGGTGTCCTTGCCATCGAAGAAGACCTGGCCGCCATTGGGCTGGACGAGGCCGACGATCATGTAGAAGGATGTGGTCTTGCCCGCGCCGTTGGGGCCGAGC
>JAYVOH010000312.1:0-8086 GCA_043758025.1 Verrucomicrobiota bacterium | reverse complement strand
AACGCCCGCAGCCAGCGATCAGATGAACTTCACCGATCCGGAAAGCCGCATTATGCCAGTGAGCGGGAGCAAGGACTTTGCTCAATGTTACAACGCCCAGGCGGGCGTGGAAGTAGAGAGCCGTCTCATCGTTGGTGCCGAAGTTGTGCCAGCGCCCAACGACAAAGAGCAGCTTGTCCCCGGCCTGAGAGCGGTGAGTCCCGTCATCCAGAGCATCGCCAACGTGCTGGTAGACAACGGCTATTACAGCGAAGCCGCCGTGAGCGCCGTCGAGCACACTCAGGAGGGCCACCCCACCGGCACCACCGTGTATGCAGCAACCGGACGCATCCATCATCAACGCAGGGTGAGTGATTTGGAAAAGCGAACAGACCCACCGTCACCAGCGGCAGGAGCCAGCGCCAAAGAACACATGGCGTGGCGCACCAGCACCCAAGTGGGTCGAGCGCTCTACAAACTACGCCAGCAAACCGTGGAGCCCGTTTTCGGCATCATCAAAAGCGCGATGGGGTTCCGACAGATGAGCATGAGAGGCCAGGAGAAAGCCAGCCTGGAATGGAAGCTTGTGGCCACCGCCTACAACCTCAAGCGACTGTTCAACCTCAAAGCCAACTTCAAACCCGCCTAATCGAAGCGCGAAGAGGCAAAACGAGCGAAAACAAGCAATCCCTCGATCATTAAGCGAATCGGAAGGCCCCAAGTCCCGCTCACCCGAATCAGCAACGCCAAGATCCACAAAAAACTCAAAACTCACGTCGAGCGAAAATTCGAAAGATCGTCATCCTTTTGCATCAAGTCCGACAGGCTGCTAGGGTTCTGAGCTTAAAACGCCTCTCCATGAACCTCGCCTATGGCACACAGACGCTACTTTTCGGCTGGCAGACAGCGTTTCTTTCAGGACGGCTCGGCTTGAAAAATGAAGACCCACAGGTCTTCGCGACCGCGCTAACGTGGTGGCCATGGTGGTTTGCCGGGACGATGGCAGCTTATTCACTGTTCCAGATGTGGAGAAAGCCTGCCGTCCGATGAGGTTGACACGCCCTTCATCAAGTGCTTGTTGCGCCCTCCATCATGCTTGCAGAACTCAAACAACGCGAAAAAGAAGGCCGCCCGATCAACGTGGGTTTGATCGGCTGCGGGGCCATGGGACTCGGAATTGCTTATCAGGTTGGGAAGACTCCCGGCATGAGGCTGTCTTTCGTGGCCGATTTCAATGAAGAAGCAGCCAAGAAAGCCGCAGAAGTCTATGGCAAGCCCACCAAAATCCTCAAGGATGGCATGGCCGCCTTGCAGGACGAGAAAATCCCCTGCGATGTCTTTGTCGAGGCCACCAATTCGATCATTGCCGCCTACGACTACTGCGCCGCCGCCATCGCCCGCAAGGCGCATTGCGTTCTCATGAACGCGGAGGTGGACGCGATCCTCGGCTATCTTCTCCGTGATGCCGCAGCGAAGCAGGGCGTCATCGTCACCAGCGACTCCGGCGACCAGCACGGCGTGCTCGCGCGCATGATGGAAGAAATCGAAATGTGGGGCTTCGACATCATGCAGGCCGGCAACATGAAGGGCTTCCTCCAGCGCGACCAGACGCTCGAAGGCATCGCGCCTATCGCCAAGCAACTCAAGCTCTCCACCGTGCAGTGCCTCGCCTACACCGATGGCTCGAAGTTGAACATTGAGATGTCCGTCATCGCTAACGAATACGGCCTCACTCCGTTTGTCCCCGGCATGGAAGGACCGCGCGCCAACAAGGTGCAGGACGTGCTCGATGTTTTCGACTTCGACAAATACAACGGTCAGGGCCGCGTGGACTATATTCTCGGTGCGAAGGAACACGGCGGCGGCGTCTATGTGGTGGGCAAATGCGAGAGCGAGTTTCAGCAAGGTTACATGAACTATTACAAGGTGACCAACAGGCACCCCTACTACGTCTTCCTGCGCCCGTATCACCTGTGCCATCTCGAAACTCCGCGCGCGATTGCTTTGGCCGCGCTCTACGGCAAAGCCGTCTGCACCATGCGCATGGGGCGTGTGACTGACACCTTTGCCTATGCCAAGAAGGACCTTAAGCCCGGCGACGTCGTGCAGCACGCCATCGGCGGTGACGAAGTCTATGGCTTGATCGACGAGGCGAAGAAAGCAGACGCCGCGAAGCATGTGCCGCAGGGCGTGCTCGATATCGAAGGGATCACGGCCCGGCCAGTCATCAAGTGCGCTGTCGCCAAGAACACGCCGCTGACCTGGGGCGATGTGGAAATTCCCGCGAACCGGATGGTTGAGCTTTGGGAAAAACAAAAACCATTGGTCGGCTTGAAGTAATCCGCGCAATTATCGAATGGGAGCAAGCAACAAACACGTCATCGTCCTCGGAGGCGGCCCCTGCGGGCTATACGCCGCGCGCGTTCTCAGCCGTGCGGGCATCGCGGTGACGTTGATCGAAAAAGATTCCCGTCCGGGCGGTCTCGCCACCTCGCACAAGCGCGGCGAGAACTGGTATGACATGGGCTGCCACATGCTCCATGAATTCGACAGGGAGATATACGAGGACATCATGGAACTGATGGGCGACGAGAGCATCCCCGTCGAACTCGACGCGAAAATCCGCTGGGCTGGAAGCTTCTATCGCTACCCGCTCCAGTTTCAGGACATGATCCGCGGCATCCCGTTCTTCAAGCTCGTGTTCTACACCCTCGGCCTGTTTTACGCGCAGCTCCGCAAGACCCTCGTTCCCTGGGTTCCGAAGAACGCCGAGGAAGCGCTCATCCAGCTTTACGGAACGCCGCTCTACAAATTTTTCTTCAAGGACTTCACCCACCGTTACTGGGGCATTCATCCGCGCGAACTGTCGGCGACCTTCATCACGACGAAGATGCCCCGACTCAGCGCCGTGGACGTGCTGAAGAAAGCACTCGCCAAATTTGGCGTGAAGGACAAGGGAGTTCACGCCGTGGACAGTGCCTTGTTGGAAGAGACGCTGCATTACTCGCGCACCGGAGCCGAGGCCATGCCGCGCCACATCGCCAGGACCATCGAGGAAGATGGAGGCAAGGTGGTTGTCGATGCCGAGGTTTCTCGTCTCATCGTCAAAGGCGGACGCGTCACTGCGGTGCGCTATATTAAAGACGGTCAGGATTTGGAACTGGCCTGCGATGAATGCATCTCCACGATCCCGCTCCCCTGGCTGGTGCAGAAAACCGAACCCGCTCCTTCCACTGAAGTGGTGCAAGCCTCGCAAGAACTACGCTTCAAGCCCATCGCCATTTACGGCTTGCTGGTGAAAAAGCAGAAGTGCATCAATGGTCTCTATATTTATTACCGCGACCGCGTATTCCATCGCGTCGGCGAACCGAAAAATGCCGGCTTGATCGTGAAACCGGAAGGTCACACCACGCTCATCGTGGAAACCACCTGCGAGATCGGCGACAGCAAATGGCAGGGCACCGAGGAAATCAAGCAGCAGATTTTCCAGGATCTCGAACTCGAAAACATCTGCAAGGCCGAGGACGTGGTCGAAGTAAACCTCATGCACTGCGTGACGGGCTACCCTGTTTTTGCCCTGGGTTTCGAACCGCATTATGACAAAGTGATGGCTTGGGTGAAAAGCATGTCCAACTTGCAAAGCACCGGACGACAAGGTGGCTTCAAATATCCCAACATGCACTCCGCCATGCGCATGGGCGCGACCGCAGCCATGACGGCCATGAAGCGTTTGCAGGATTAAAACCTCATGTCCGCAACCAACCGCCTCGGCCAGCTTCTTCTCACCGGCATACCCGGCCCCGAGCTTGATGGCGAGACGGCGGCGCGTTTGAAAAAACTCCAGCCCGGCGGTTTCATCCTCTTTAGCCGGAACCTGCGCGATGCCGCTCAATTGCGAAAGCTCTGCGATGACTTGCGCGATCTGAGCGAGACCGAACCCTTCATCACCATTGATCAGGAAGGCGGGCGCGTCTCGCGCTTGCGCTACATCGGACAGGAGCCACCGAATGCACAACAGCTTCGCGAGAAGAACGATCCCGCGCTCATCGCGAAACACGGCGAACTGACGGGCCGAGTGCTCCGTTTGTTCGGCATCAATCTCGACCTCTGCCCGGTGCTCGACATCAGCTACGACGACAACGCGGACAACTCCCTCAAGGGCCGCTGCTACGGCACCGACCCGCAGCAGGTCGTGAACAACGCCGGTGTCTTCAATCGTGCGATGCGCAAGGCGGGCGTGCTCAGTTGTGGCAAGCACTTTCCCGGTTACGGCCCCGCCGAATGTGATCCGCATGAATTCCTGCCCATCATCACCAAATCACGCGAAGTGCTGGAGCGCGAAGAACTTCTTCCGTATCGCACCCTGCTGCCGGAACTCGACAGCGTGATGGTCTGCCACGCGAATTACAAGGCCTTCGATCCGCACAACGAACGCTGGCCCGCTTCGCTTTCGCATAACATCGTGCAGAAGCTCCTGCGTGATCAGCTCGGTTTCGACGGACTCGCCATGACCGATGATCTCGACATGGGTGCGATCTTAAATGAAGTCACTTTTGAGCAAGCGATTCAAGAAGCCATCAAGGCCGGCAACGACATGGTCATGATCTGCCATCGCTTGGAGATGGTGGAACAGGCGAAGCTTCATCTTGAAGCTCTACCGAATCCCGTGATTCACGACGCGCTCATTCGCATCGAAGGCACGAAGAAGAAACTATCAAAACCGTCGCGCTTCTCGCTCGATGAATTCGCCCGCATCAACGACGAAATCTGGCAGCTCCGCGTGAACACCCTCGGTGAGGAACGCGCCAAAAATCTCAGCGTCGAAGACGGCAAACGCTCGCCAGTCGAGCTCTATTGAAAGGATGAAGGCGGAAGTATGAAGGATGAAAATGATGAGCCGGAGGACTTGAGGACAAGGACCAAGAGGTTCGCACTAGACATCATCCAACTCTACGTGGCGCGCATTCCGAAGCTGAATTCATTAGCAAGTTGGAAGACGGCATGCAGGAGCTTGAAGAAACCGTATACTGGCTCGAATTGCTACTCGACACCGGGTATGGTCAGCCACCTCCCGTGGAGGCCCTGCTAGCAGAGGCCAACGAACTCATGTCCATACTTGTAACCATCGTGCGCAAACGCAAAAATGCCTCTTAGTTTCATCCTTCATCCTTCATCCTTTCTTCCATGCTCCTCCCCATCGTCCAGCAACTCCTCGTCCTGCAAGAACGCGACCAACGCATTCGCGCGCTGACCAAAGACCTTAAAGACGCGCCGATCCTGCAACAACGGGCAAAGGCCAGGCTTGAAGACGACGAAGCCGCCGTCGCCGCTGCGCTCGCGGCAGTGCGCGAAGTTGAAATGAAGATTAAGAACCTCGACCTGGACGCACTGACCCGGCGCACGTCGATTGCCCGCATCAAAGAACAACAATTTCAAACCCGCAAGAACGAAGAATTCCAAGCACTCAGCCATGAGGTGACGCGCTACGAAAATGAAGTCCGCGCACTTGAGGACAGGGAACTCGAGTTCATGGAGCAATTGGAAACAGTAAAGCCGGCGCTGGTGGCCGCGAATGCCAAACTGTCAGAGACCAGAAAACACGTGGATGATGAACTGGCCGCGCTGGCTGAACGCACCAGGAACGTCGAAGCACAGCTCGCCGAACTCAAGGCCGACCGCGCACAGCTTGCCTCTGCCGTGGATGAAACCACGCTGAGCCTCTACGACCGTCTCTTGAAGAGCAAGGGCGATGCCGCCGTGGTGCCGCTGCATGGTGATATCTGTCAGGGCTGCCACGTCAAAGTCGTGCTCGATACCCAGATCAAGCTCAAGGCCAATGAGAACATCACGCAGTGTGAACAATGCGGGCGTGTGCTTTATGCAGAAGGATGATGGCGCGTGAATTCCGGCCATCCGCATAAATTTCTCCGTCGCAATTTCTGGGCGCACTGCCTGGAAGGCGGCTTCTACATGGGAGGAATGACCTTCATCTCGGTCGAGTTGGTCCTGCCGTCATTCGTCGATTCACTGGGCGGCTCCAGCAGTCTGGTCGCGCTGATGCCCGTGCTGCTGCCGGCGGCGTTCTCTTTGTTCGGATTGTTTGTCGCGCCGCTCGTCGAGCGATTGCATCGCCTCAAGCCTTTCGTCGTTACCTTCGGCGCACTGCAAAGACTGCCCTACCTCGTCGCCGCGCTGCTGATTTTTTGGAAGCCCTCAGCCCGTTCCACGCTCCTTCCCATAGTGGTGCTCACGCCAGTCGTCTCAGGTTTGGTCGGCGGCATCGGAGTGAATGCCTGGATGGAAATGGTCACGCGCATGATCCCGGAACATCTGCGCGCGTCAGGATGGGGCGTCCGCTATGTGCTTCAGGGCATCATCGGCCTTGGAGCGGGGCTGGCCATACATTGGATTCTGAGCTGTTACCCCGATGGCGACGCGCGCGGTTACGCGTGGCTGCATCTGATCTGCTTTGGTTTTCTCTTGCTCTCATTTATCTCACAAGCCGTGATGAAGGAAGCGCCTGATCCGCATCCGATCAAGCCGCCGCG
Source organism: Verrucomicrobiota bacterium (assembly GCA_043758025.1). Classification (GTDB taxonomy): domain Bacteria; phylum Verrucomicrobiota; class Verrucomicrobiia; order Verrucomicrobiales; family Verrucomicrobiaceae; genus VFKE01. The sequence goes on along the minus strand of JAYVOH010000312.1, from coordinate 1,559 downwards.
CCCATCATACAAAATGTATCTGTGCGAGCTGCCTCATCTGCTCACGTCGCAACCCCATTTCATGCGGCTCATCATGGCGCGCTTCACGGGCCTGGGTTACATGATGCTCGTCGCCCGCATGAGCATCCATGCGCTTCAGACGTCCGGCGGCAATGCGGCGGACAAAGGGCATTTCGTTGTCGCCAGCATGATCGGCTCGCTGCTTGGCAGCGCCTTCGCCAGCATTCAGGGGAACCGCAAGGGAGGCCGGCAGACCATGATGCTGGCCCGCACGATGTGTCTCGCGCTCTGTTGTGCGCTGCCATTTTTGCAAAGCTTCGCCGCTTTTCTCATCGCCTTTTTTGTGCTGGGGTTCGGACTCTTTGTGGATCGCGTGGGCGATCTTACCTTCACCGCTGAACTCTGCCCCGTTAAACGTCGCCCCACCTACCTCGCGCTGTTATCATTCTGCCAGGCCATCGCCCTGCTCGTCGCCGCCTGGTTCAGCGGCATGGTGTTTCAAATCACACAAAGCTTCCCTGCTGTTGTGGCGTTGAGCGGACTTTTTGCGACCGTATCGCTCTTGATCCTGCGCACCATCCCGGAAGTGCGCGGCCAAGGCCCGCAGGGTCATGCGTCACCGGTGAAGGGAGAAAACAATCCGATGGTGTGAAGCCATACACGGCACCGCAGGATGTCCCAGCATGAGACGGTCCGAGGGATGCTTGTAGAAGATCGGATGCAGGTCTTTGCCCAAGAGATCGGCACCGCGCAGCCGGTGTCATTACTTATGAGGCAACAGGCTGGGATGATCTCGCGATCCTACCGATTTCCCAAACGCCGTTGATATGATAGAATGGCCCATGAGCCTGACGATCACCCTCCCCGATGAAGTAGCCGTGGCACTGGGGGCCACGCAGAATGAGCGCCAGCAACGCGCGCGCGAGGCGATTGCCCTGGATCTCTATCGCGAGGGCCGGATCACGCTGCGTGTGATGGGCCGCCTCGCAGGCACAGGGGAAGATTATTGGGCGGCGGACGCCTTCCGCGTCCAGCATGGGCTGCCTGTGAATTACGGCGATGCTGACGCATCCATTGACGAAGGTGCCGTGGCTCGCCTGCTCCAGCCATGATTCTGATCGTGGCAGACACCGGACCCATCAATTACCTGGTGCAGTCTGGCCATGTGGACGTGCTCCGCAGCCTGGTTGACCGGGTGGTGCTGACAGCCCTTGTTTGGGAGGAATTAAAAAATGCGGGGGCACCATCATCGGTCAGAGAGTGGTCCAAAACACTACCTGACTGGATCGAAGTGCGGGAGCCATCCAACATGCTGGTCTTGCCACAACAGCTTTCCACCGCAGACAAGGCAGCAGTTTCGCTGGCGGCGGAACTGGGGGCGACACTCTTGATGGATGATCGCCGTGGCAGACAGGCTGCCCATGCCATTGGTCTCGTCACAATCGGCACCTTGGGAATTCTGGAGGCAGCTTCGGCGAAGGGTTTGTTGTCCCTTCCGGCCGCCATCGAGCGTCTGCGGCAGACCAGCATTTTTCTGGCGGATGACCTTTACGAAAAGG
>JAYVOH010000311.1:0-8116 GCA_043758025.1 Verrucomicrobiota bacterium | reverse complement strand
ATCGGGCAGGGGGGGCGTTGGTGGCAAAACATTCTCTGGCGACTTCGGTTTCACCGGAGGCTCCTGCGCTACATTGTTGACCGGAGGCACGGGCTGGGTGACCACCGTGTCTGGTGGTTTTGCTGCCGGGGCTTCGGGATTGAACGCGATGTTCGTAGTGCCTTGATTCGTGGGTGTTGTCCCGGCTGGATGATTTGCAGTCTGTGGCTGAGTTCCGGTCGCTGTATGAATTGGCGTGGCTACAACAGATTCGCTGCCATCGTGCGATTTCCACTTCAACTGCGCCTGTTTCCAGAACAACACGACTTGATCCTTGAAAAAGTAACCGGTGCCAGCGGACGCCAGCAAGATCATGAAGAGTGCACCATAAAGTGCGCCACGACGTTTGCGTTTGTCATGGCTGCCGCCTGCACGGGGTTGGGGTCGTGCGTTCTCAACTTCATGTCCCAACGCGAGTCCAGAGAGTGGGCGGAGCGCAGGAAGTGACGAGCCTTTGTTGGACGATCCCGGCTGGGGCAGCAGGCCGCCCGAGCCCAAGGTGCCCGGCAAGTGGCTCTGATTGAGCTTAGAACCCGGGAGGGATCCCTGAGTGCCGTTGGCATTACCATGAGGACCCGCTGTTACCGGACTAGAAGGTAAAGGAGAGACGGATTGCGGTAAGTGTGAAGGGGCGGAAACTTGCGGTGGCGGTGTTATGCCAACTGAAGTGAACGACTGAGTTGGCAGCGCATTGACAGAAGAAGATTGGGGCGAGGTGATGTTGTTCCCGCACTTCGGGCACGGCCCGGAAATTCCCGCCATGCCCATGGGGACAGTCAGGGACATCCCGCACCAGGTGCAGTTGAAATTGATGACTTCCTCTAGTGTTGCGGTCATGCTGAGTTGAGCTGCTTTTCGAGCAGCTGACCTTGCTGTTGCTATAGAGTCAAAAATATCAACTCATGTCAACTAATACTGTCAGGAATATCAACAAAACTTTTTTGCGTGTCCCTATGCTATTCGGGATTTCGCCGCCAACTTGATATTCTCCAGCAAGGCCGTGACACAGGCTCTGGCAAAGAAATCGTCGTTGATCAGTGAATCCATCTCGATGACGCGGACGTTTTTATGCAGGTTGACCTTGATGGCTGCAAAAAGCGCGCTGTCCGCCGCAGGATCATGAAATGCACCACCGGGCGCGCTGATGACGCTGATGCCTTTCAGTGGCAGCAGCACCGTGGCTGGAGCGGTGTAGGCATTCATTTTATCCGCCAGTATGCGGCCAAGTTCAGCGCACTCCTCCGGCGTGGTGCGCATCAAAGTCACTTGCGGGTTGTGCTGGTAAAACAGGCGTCCGTCGAATTTTTGCGGAATGCTGGCCCGCTCGCCAAAGTTCACCATGTCCAGACAGCCGGGCGCGACCACTGCCGGCACTCCTGCTTTGCCCGCAGCATCCATCCTCGATGGCCCGGCACCCAAGGTGCCGCCTACGAGCTCATCTGCCCACTCGGTGGTCGTCACATCCAGCACGCCTGTTACCATTCCACTTTCGATGAGAGATTCCATGATGCGTCCGCCCATGCCGGTCGCATGAAAAACGAGCACTTCATAGCCTGCTTCCTCTAGTAATTGCTTGGCCGTGTTCACGCATTGGGTGGTGTTGCCGAACATCGAGGCCACGATCAAGGGCTTCTCCTTTGCTTCCGGGACCTCCACTTCGACCATGCCGCAAATGGCTCCGGCAGCCCGTGACAACAGGACACGGGAAATGCGATTGAGGCCGGAGACATCGACAATGCTGGGGAACATCACAATGTCCTTGGTGCCGAGGTATGGGGCGACATTTCCTGCAGCGAGCGTGCTCACCATGACCTTGGGGAATCCGATGGGCAGCGCGCGCATGGCGGACGTTCCGATGGCCGTGCCACCGCCGCCACCCAATGAGATAATGCCATCAATGCTCTTGCTGGCGACGAGTTGGGCGACCATTTCCGCTGCGGCTCCCGCCATCGCTGTCACGCTTTCGCCGCGATCCTGACGTATTTTTAAAGCATTCAAATCCAACGCGCCAGCCGCCGCCACTTCTTCTCGCGTGATGTCCGGCTTCACTTTTGGCGGCTCCAATGAACCCACGTCAATCAGCAAAGCCCTGTGTCCGCGCGACCGAATAATATCAGCGACGAAGGCGTGTTCTTCGCCCTTGCTGTCGAGCGTTCCGAGGACGGCGATGGTTTTCATGTGCGCGACCTTAACAAATCGAAATCAATTATCCAATCTAAATGCACCCTCGATGATTTGAATGTTGGGCAGTTCGCCGTCGCACAATACGACCTCAATCACATCACAGCGCGTTATTATGTTCGGGTTGTGCAGCAGTTTGAGCCAGGCCTGTGCTCCGCGAAGGATGAGAAGTTTTTTCTGTTCATTCACAGCCTCGCCTGGTCGTCCCCATGCGGTGCTGGTGCGCGTTTTGACTTCACAAAATGTCAGTGTGTCACCGTGGCGGGCTACAATGTCCACCTCTCCGCCCCGCGGCGCGCGGAAATGGTGATAGAGGACTTTTCGCCCATTCCTGGTCAGCCATCGTGCAGCCAGATGCTCGCCCCAGCGCCCGATGGTGTCCTTGTCCAACGGCGTTCCATCGCTCTGCGCCAGTGATATGCGAGACTTCAGCGACGGGCGCGAAAGAGCGCCGGTGCAGCGGGCAAGGACCGTGCCTGCGTAACGCCGCAAGGTGTGCAGCAGTGCCGTAGCCTTTGTGCTTTTCAAAGTCATACTGTGGATATTGTTGTGCCGCCTCTTGCATGAAACGATCACGTGTGACCTTGGCGATGACGCTGGCGGCCGCAATCGAAAGACTGAGCGAGTCGCCCTTCACAATGGCTTCATGGGTAACCGGAAAATTCGGAACCGCCCTCCCGTCGATCAAAACAATGTGGGGCTGTGGTTCCAGCGCGAGCGCGGCCCGTCGCATGGCTGCGTATGTGGCCTGCAGGATGTTCACGGAATCAATTTCCGCCACATCCGCCATGACCACGCTCCAGATCAGATCGCTGCCGGATGTCAGTTCCTCGTATATTCGATCACGCTGTTTTTCGGTGAGCTTCTTTGAGTCGTTCAGGCTTCCGTGTTCAAATCCATCGGGCAGAATCACGGCTGCTACACACACCGGCCCGGCCAGCGGACCGCGCCCCGCTTCGTCGATGCCTGCGATGCGCCGATGTCCACGCTGTCTCCATGCGGTTTCATGATCTAGCGTCGGACGGGTCATTCGATTCTCATTGCTGCCTTACGGACATGAAATCTCCTTCTTTCGCCGGCAGGACCGGAAACACGGGCGACAAATCAGTGATGACATCGCGGAACATCCGGTCGAGATCATCGTCCCGATGGGTGGGGTCGTGATGGAAGGCGGCCAGTCTGCCGACCTCGGCGATGCGCGCGAATTCAATGGCGTTGGCCATCGAGGAATGTCCCCATCCGAGACGGCCCAGATATTCTTCGTTGGAATACTGGGCATCATGGATGAGCAGATCCGCGCCTTGAGCCGTGGACATCCCCGAAATCCATTCGCGCTGCGGCAGGAATTTTGCCGCTCCCAGGATCGGCTCATGATCGGGCATGTAGGCCAATGTTCCGCCGGCCCCGCGAATGCGAAATCCCACGGTGGGGCCGGGGTGGCAGATCGTGTGGGAGTCCACTTTGAACTCACCAATTTCCTCATCAATGTGCGAGCCGTCATGAATGACCAGTTTGCAAGGAAGATCGCGGATGTGAACGGGAAAGAGTGGTGGAGAAAGATACCGTTGCAGCCGTGTTTTCAAATCATGCCTGATACTTTTAGGCCCCCAGATGTGCACCTCCATGTCGGGATTATACAGCGCGGCAAAAAAGCCCAGTCCCTGAATATGATCCATGTGCAGGTGGCTCAGGAGCACATCCACCCGACGGAGTCCGGGAGGCAGCGCGCGACCAAGTTCGCGTATGCCCGTGCCGGCATCGAGCACCAGCACGGTTCCCTCACGCCCCGTAACCTGGACGCAGGAGGTATTCCCCCCATAGCGAAGGGTGTCATAGCCGGGAGCGGGCAGCGACCCGCGGGTTCCCCAAAACCGGACATTCATTTTTTGACCTCCCAGAAAAATGAAACACCGCCGATAAGTTTCTTGGACTGGCCGATGATCGGAATCGCCGTCACTTCGATCTGCCTCTTTCTACCATCCATCCCGCGAATCCAGAAGCGGCGGTGGGCAGGCTTCTGCTGTGACAATGCTATCACCAGCGGCAGTTCCTCTGGGGGAATGGGCGTTTCATTCTCATCAAAAGGACGAAAGGCGGTGCTCCAGTCCGCGACGGGCATGGGACCGGTTTCCTCGTAGCGTTTGCCCAAAGTGCGTTCGGCATGCTCGTTATAAAAAATCAGCGTGCCTTGGGGATCAACAATGAAGACCGGCATGGCGAGACAACTCGCGAGCTGACGCATCAGAATGAGTTCGATTTCCATTTGCGCCATAAGAGAATTTGTTCGGGTGATGGGAGTGTCGGAAAATATGCGCGGAGAATTCAGGATGAAAGAGAAAACTTGATCAAGGAGAAAAATCGTGACGCACAGTGATGAAAACCGGGGAACGCTGTCGCTCAAGAGGTTTCCATTTTGTTTCCAGCTCCGTGTTGTAGGCGGCGAAGTGATAGGTGCGTCCCGCAAGGCGCAAGGAGTATTGCAAGGCCCTGCCTCCATCCAGCAGGGTGGCGTGCTGCACGTTGAGCTTTTGCGCCAGCGCCGCCGCCTCGGCCACGTTCATCACCCCGCCGTTACCGGAAAGGATGAAAACGATGGTCCCATTCTGCCGCATTCCTGCCACCGCGCGGTAGGTGATTTTTTCACCATCAAAGTATTTGTTCGGCGCGAGATCCACATAGGAAAACACGGTGTGGTTTTTCATCACGGAAGGATAGCCCTGCGCGGCTTCAGTGAGCAGGCCAGGGGTTTCCTCAAAAAGCGTTTTTGGTCCGAACCACGGCTTGCCGTCTTTCACAAAAAAATATCCTGTCCAAGCAGGGAAGGGGGCGTTGCGCTGCTGCCCTTCATGAACGACCAGACCCAGGGGCTTGCCTTTGGGATCGCGAAAATTTGCCGTGATCGAAAACAATAGATCGCCTGTCTCAAGTCGCTCGCGCGCCGTGGTCAGACCGAAGTGCTCCCTGAAGCTGGTTGCAAACTGAAAATGCTGCGGAACGAACTCAATCACATTTACTTCCGAGTTGAAGCATGTCTGCGCGAGGTGCTGAAGGGCGCCATCTGCTTTGCGACGGATGCGCAAGCGGCTCCAGGTCACGCCATTGGCATCGGCCTTTTTCACAAGGGCGCGATCCAATTCGTGATGCGACAGGGTGCTCGCGTTCTTCCAAGTTCCGTCTGAGAGATGCACCTCCAGTGGAGCGCTCGTGCCGCGGAAAGCCAGATAAGTCAGATTGCTCCGCAAATTGAAATAATGATCCGCTATCGCAAACAACACAGCCCCCGCCAGTGCCGCAAACGCGAGCAAACGAAGCACGCATCCACCGCGCGACTTGCTTTTTTTTGGCCCGGCTTTGCTCACGCGAACACGCTTCGCACATTCCAAGGTTCCATCAAGCTCTCTGGCAGTTCCTGCAAGAAACGCGAGGGCCGCTGGAGAACATTGCCGTCTCGCGCTTGGAAGAACATGATGGGATAGCTCAGATACAGTTCATCTTTCGCGCGGGTCACAGTGACATAGAACAGCCTGCGCTCTTCCTCCAACCCTGCATCACTTTCTTCATCCAGAACCCGGTTGTTCGGGAACATGCCGTCGGCCAGCCACACGGCGAAGACGGAACTCCACTCCAGTCCTTTGGCTTGATGCGCGGTGGTCAGGCACACGCTCTCGCGATCTTGCGCGGCGGAGTCAGGGCGCTCATCGGTGTCCACCCCGCTGACTAAGGCCAGTTGTGTGAGGAACTCAGTGGCATCGGTAAACCGCGCGCCGTAGTTGCTGAGCTGTTCCAGATCCTGTTTGCGCTGATCGTAGTTTTTGAACTTTGATCGCGCATAGTCTTCATAGACGCCCTCCATCACACTGCGGATCATCGCGGAAGGCGGCACCGGTTTGCCCTCGGCATCCAGCAGTTCATCCAGCGTGTAGGCGGCCTGCTTCCAAGTTTTCTCGGCCTTCTTCGGAACGGTGAGCTTGAGCAGATGCTCGGAAAAGCGCCCAGTCAAAAATTCGCCGCGAGCACCCTCGCAGTTCGACCACCCGTCCCAAAGCTTCGCCGCGCTCTTGTTGCCGATGCCGGGAATGAGCCGCACCCAGCGCATGAAGGAGACCTCGTCGAGCCGGTTCAAGGCGAACTTCATGAACGCGGCCACGTCCTTGACATGCGCTTGTTCAAAGAATCGCAGACCGCTGGTAATGGTGAATGGAATGCCGCGCTTGGTGAGTTCCATCTGGATTTCCAGCGAGTGAAAGTGCGCCCGGTAGATGACGGCGATCTCGTTCAAGTCCGTCCCTTCATCGCGCAATTCCAGAATGCGCTGGGCAATGAAAGCCGCCTGCGCGCTGGGATTGTCCAGCGGCACTAGGGCGGGAAGCAAGCCCTTGCCCGGACGCGCCGCCAGCAGCGCCTTGCGAAACTGGCCCTGATTCATCTCGATAGTCTTGTTGGCCAGCGCCAGCACCTCGGGGACGCTGCGGTAATTGGTTTCGATCTTGTAAATTTTCGCCTGCGGGTATCGGGCGGGAAACTCCAGGATGTTTTTCAAGTCCGCGCCCCGCCATGAATAGATGCTTTGCGCATCATCGCCCACGACCATGAGATTGCCGCTGTCGCCAGTCAGCAAATCAATCAAGCCGCACTGGAGCGAGTTCGTATCCTGATATTCGTCCACGAGGATGAACTGAAACTGCCGCTGATAGCGCTCGCGCAGGTCATCGTTTTCTTTGAAGAGGCGCAATGTCATCGAGAGCAAGTCATCAAAGTCCACGTTGTTGGTTTCCAGTTTCTTGGCCGTGTAAAGCGTTCGCATCCGCGTGATGCCCTCCAGCACTTGCTCGAAATACGGATACCGGGTTCGCACGACTTCTTCGAGACCAACGCCGGTGTTGTCCGCCAGCGAGAAGATTTCACCCAGCACTTCCGGTTTAGGAAAGCGATACGTCGTGGTGTCCACTCCGCTGTTGGAGAGCACGGTGTCGAGCAGATCCTTTTGATCCTCGCGATCCATGATGGAGAAACCCGCCCGCAAGCCGAGTCGGTCGCCGTGCTTGCGGAGCAGCCTGTTCCCGATGGAATGAAATGTGCCGCACCAAAGCCGCTGCGTCTCCACCGGCACCAGGGACTGCACGCGATCCAGCATCTCCCGCGCGGCTTTGTTCGTGAAGGTGAGCAGGAGGATGTTCTCGGGCGGAATGCCGTTGTCGAGAAGATAGGCCACGCGATACGTCAGCGTCCGGGTCTTTCCGCTGCCCGCGCCCGCGATGACCAATGCCTGTCCCGGCGGCGAAGTCACCGCCGCGAACTGCTGGTCGTTCAGCTCCGCGCGGTAGTCGATCCGCTGGACGGTGCCACCGGTGTTGTGCAATGCGTATTCACGGGCCATGATCGGGAAGTGCGTGATCTAATGCACACCCGCACCGCTCGCGACTTGTTTCATGCGCCCCCAGCAGAAACATGGGCCGGACACACCAGCACGGATCGGTCAGTCCTGCGGCAAAAAGCTGGCGTCGTCCGCCAGAAAAGGGCCACCAGCCAGGCAGGTCCCCAGCACGCCCGTGGCCACCCCCGCGGAAGTCTGTGGCAACGTCCCTTGTGTCTGGGCAATGTCCCTTGCGTCTGTGGCAACGTCCCTTGTGTCTGAGGCAATGTCCCTTGCGTCTGTGGAATTGTGCCTCGCCTCTATGGCATTCCACCGGCAATTTATGGCATTTAACCCGGTGTTTGCGGCATCAGACCAGTAGTTCTTTAAGCAGAAGGGCTGTCTCAGCCCTTGCCCTCTGAAAGGAAAGGCTTGGGACACGCTCTCTAGCAGCCTGTCGGACTTTGCCAAAGCACGGCGTTGATGCTACCGGAAGCAATGGCAGCACGATTCGTCAACATCGACCACGACACACCTTTGCTT
>JAYVOH010000310.1:0-21183 GCA_043758025.1 Verrucomicrobiota bacterium | reverse complement strand
TCGAGGAGAACGCAGTCCCTCCCCAATACCGCTGAACAAGCCGCTTTCGAACTCCGCACCCCTTACCAGCGTTACCCACTCAATTCAGCGAAGACCCTGCTTTCCACCATGATCCGGATTTTTCCATCGGCGACGTGGACCCGTCGCCAAATAATTTTATACACCAAGGCAGTCTGGGGCGCGCTGCTGCTGGCTTTCACTTCCAGTCAGGCCGCGATCACGCCGCAGGAACTTAAGGAAACGGAGGCCAAAGTTCTGGAAGTCGTGCGCCAATCCCTGCCTTGCACCGTTTCGCTGATCCCCGGGGGACAGGTCCCGGAGCCGGGATCAGGCAGTGGAGTGATTGTGAGCGAGGACGGTCTCATCCTGTCTGCCGCCCACGTGACGATGAAGATGAACGAGACCGTGACGGTGATTTTTCCCGATGGGAAAAAAGTCAGCGGGAAGGTGCTGGGCATGGATTACGCCAGGGACTCCAGCATGGTGCAAATCACGGACAAGGGAAAATATCCCTTCGTAGAAGTGGGCGACTCCAAGGGGCTGAAGCAAAATGACTGGTGCGTCGCGCTGGGCCATTCGGGCGGCTTTCAGCCCGACCGCACGCCACCCGTCCGTCTGGGGCGCGTGCTGTCCAACAATCCCAAGGGTTTTCTGACCACGGATACCGCGCTGATCGGCGGCGATTCGGGCGGGCCGCTTTTCGACATCAACGGCAAGCTGATTGGCATTCATTCCAACATCGGCTTCAGCCTCTCGCAAAACAACCATGTGCCTATTTCTTCATTTCACGAAAACTGGGAGGCGTTGAAATCAGGAAAACGTTTCGGCGATAAAAAAGAGGGGGCCATGCTGGCGGATCCAGATCGCCCGGTGATCGGCGCGGAGTTGGACGATGCCCCCGATGGAAAGGGCGCGGTCATCCGTGAGTTGTTCTTCGGTTCCCCTGCAAAAATCGCCGGGCTGGGGGCGGGCGACATCATTCTCAAGCTGGATGATGTCGTGATCACCGATCACGACTCGTTTTATGAGGAGGTGGCGAAACACAAGGTCGGCGACATCTTGAAATTGACTGCAAAATCCAAGGACGCTGAGAAAGAATTTTCCGTGAAGCTGACCTCGGCCCGGCATTTCCGAAGCCACCGTCCCCACGTTGAAAAATCATCGCGATCCGAGGGCGAGAAGAAAGCGTTGCGAGCAGAGTTCGATGCGAAGATGCGCGAGTCGCTGGAAAAAGGAGAGAACCAGTTTTCGCCCGATGACATAAAAAAATTCAAAGGTCCGCAGGAATTTCAGCAGTTCATGAATGAATTCAAAAAAGGCCTCAAGCCCGATGAGGTGGAGAAGCTGGCAAAGATCGGACGGCCCTCGAACCGGCGGCAGGTCAAGCCAGGATCGTTCGATCCGCTCCAGCCCATTCAGACGGGAGACGAATTTCTCCGGCGGACGCTGGATGCCCTCCGGCCTTCGACGGCCCTGGCCTCGCAGTCCACGCACATGGTATTTCGCGGAACCGAATGGCGAAGTCTCTGCACCGTGATTCATGCCGACGGTTACGCCTTGACCAAGGCCAGCGAGATCGAAACGCAGAACAACCAGGCCTTGACGGTCATGCTCACGAAAGATCGCCTGGTGCCCGCCGAGATCGTGAAGACATTTCCCAATCACGATCTGGCCTTGATCAAACTGAAGGCCGCCGCCGGTTTGAGCGCAGTTTCTCTAGATCAAACAAAAAAGAAATTGCCGCTCGGCCTATTCATCAGCGCGGCAGGCTCCGGTCCTGACGCCGTCGCCATCGGCGTGGTCAGTGTTTCTCCCCGCGCCTTGAAAGGCGAGGTCAGGGCTTTCCTCGGCGCCATGCTGGGGCCGGACAAGCAAGGTGTGCTCGTCAAGCAAATCGTGCCGGGTGGCGCGGCGGCCAAAGCAGGGCTGAGACAGGGCGACATCATCACTAAAACCGACGGTGAATATCTTGATTCCACAGAGAAACTGACCAAAAAACTCGCCGCCTCCAAGCCCGGCGCGGTCATGATCCTGGACTATCTCCGCGGCGGGGTGCCGTCAGCCGTGAGGTTGGCGCTCGGGGATCGCAGCAAGATCAACTCCCAAGCCAACACGCAAAACAGCATGGGCACCGAGATCAGTGATATGCGAACGGGCTTTCAAAAAGCGCTTCAGACTGATCTTCCGATCACCCCGGAAGAATGTGGCGGCCCGGTGGTGGACCTCGATGGAAACGTCGTCGGCATCACCATCGCGCGCGCCGGTCGAATCAACACTTATGTCCTTCTTGCAAACGAAGTTTGCCAGCTCTTGGAGCCGGAGCTGGAGAAGCTGGGGCTGAAAATAAACGCGTCAAAGCCGCAGCCAGCCTCCTGAGAATCTGCCAAGACCGACGCGCGTCACATGAGCCAGATTGCCTTGAAAATCATCGCCACGCTGCGCACTTGTTACACGGACAAATTCGGCGCGCCAAGGCAACCGGGACTGGTTCCAGACGCGTGGGGCGTGATTGAATTCGAGCCGGAATATCGCCGCATCGAAGCCGTGCGCGGCATGGAGGAATTCAGCCATCTGTGGCTGATTACGCGCTTCCATCTGGTGAATGAAGAACCGGCCTCGCTCACCGTGCGCCCCCCACGACTCGGCGGCAATGAACGGCGCGGGGTGTTCGCCACACGCTCGCCGTTTCGCCCGAACCGCCTGGCACTCAGTGTAGTTAAACTGGAACGCGTGGAACTGGAGGGCGACCACGCGCCACGCCTGTTCGTCTCCGGCGTCGATCTCGTCGATGGCACGCCGGTTCTCGACATCAAGCCCTACATTCGTTATGCGGATTCCGTCCCCGATGCCGCCAGTGGATTTGCGCATGAAGCGCCGCAACGAATGCCGGTGCGCTGGGACTGCAACAGTCAGGCGCCGGATGAAGTGCGCGCGATCATCGACCAGTCACTCGCGCTGCAGCCGCAGCCCGCGTATCACGATGACCTCGCCCGCGAGTATGCAACGGAAATCGCCGGATGGCGCGTGCGCTGGAGTATGACGGAAGACGGTGCCAGCGTGAAGTCGTGTGAATTTCTCCATCTGTCTGATATTTGTAGCTTGCGGTAAATCCCGTCAAAAGTAGGATCGCGTTGCTACTATTAAATTAATCATCTTATGAAAACCCTCTCCACATTTGCCGTCGCATGGCTGCTAGTCAGCGCCCGGATTCTCAATGCAGAAGTAACTGCTGAGGTCTGGTCTTATACTGGCACCGACATCTACCCCAGCGCCATCATTGCCACTGCAACGGTGGACTGGCATGCCGGCGAGGAAGAAAAATCGAAGGATAAAAAGAAGAAAAAGGCGGATGACGAGCCGGAGCAAATCCCGATCCTGGGCGACAAAAACGGCTGGATCGGCGCGCGCTTGCTGGATGTGCCCAAGGGCGCGAAGATCAAGGTCGAGGTCATTGGCGAGGGCTGGCTCAAAAGCTCCAAGACCGAGGTCACAGTCAAGGACGAGACGGAAGAAGTCATCGTGATGCCGAAGAACATTTTTGATTACGACGCGCTGCATCTTATAAAACAGCAAAAGCCAGCGAACCTCTGCGTCAAAATCAACGTCAACGGCAAGGACTTGCCCGATCAAAACGAAGTGGTCACCCTGCGCAGCATCAACGAATGCCCGTTCGCTATCATCTTAGGCGAAGGCGACGACGCCACTGCGGACGACCTCTCATGGATGTTCGCCGCTTATGTGAACGAGAATCATCCGTGGATTGATGAAATACTTAAAGAAGCGCTTGATGCGAAGCTGGTGGATTCCTTCGACGGATATCAAAGCGGCGACCCGAAAAAAGTGATCGCCCAAGTCTATGCCATCTGGCACGTCCTGCAACGCCACGGCATGAAATACAGCGACATCACGAACACGCCCAAGAGCAAGTTTGCGTTGGCGCAGACCGTGCGCTTTCTCGATGACAGCATCAAAAACGCCCAGGCCAACTGCGTGGATGGCAGCGTGATTTTCGCCTCTATCCTGACGAAAATCAGCATCAATTGCGGACTCGTGCTCGCGCCCGGGCACTGCTTTGTCTGCTTTGATCTTGATCCTGCGGGCGAGCTTGATGTCACCGCCTCCGATGACGATCGCACCGTGCTCGGACTGGAAACGACCATGCTCGGCGCGGACAATCTCAAGCCGCTTTCAGAATTAAAAAAACTTCCTGGAAAAATCCAGGGCAAGGTGGCGCAAAAAGAGGGGGAAGCGAGCGCGACCACCTTTGGCAACGCATTGGAAGTGGCCTCCGAAGTGCTCTCCAGTCACAGCGATGAGTTCGATGAAGACGGCTCGGACTACAGCATCATCCCCATCTCGGACGCGCGGGAGCTTGGCATCATGCCCATCGCATCGGGCACGAATAAAAAGTAAGGCGGGAGGTTTACCGCGGTGAGGAAGTTCTGCGGCGTTCCGGGATCGTAGGATTTTTGTGCCCGTCAACACACTCGATCGGAATTCCGTTGAGATTTTTTTTGCTTATCGCGAAAAGCTGACCAACAAGATATTTGTCAAAAAAAAGGCCAGGGAACCGCGACAAGGCAAGACCGGGGACCGTTGCTTCCTTCCGGACCTGGCGGGATTGGCCGGCTCGACATTCACGGCCCCTGACCGGTGTGAGGATGCACTCCCGACAAAAATTGGCAACCAGTAAAAGTGACGGCGGCAGGCACCAGAGCGGCGAAGCGGCATTTTTTTGGAAAAAGGCCCATTAAACGGCGGTCCAGAGCACTTTTAGGTTGAGTTTACAAAACAAATCCGATATTTAATGTTACACTCCCTTTTATTTAGCCAGCCTACCCAACCATGCTTTGGAAAATTTTGTCAGCCCTGTCAGCCATCTGCCTCATCGTAGCCGCTGTGTCTAGTTATTTTAACATCAGCAGGCATGAAGAAGAGCGCCGTCTCAAGGAGCGTTCCGACCAATACCTCAAATCGGTCAGAGCCGATCAGGTCAAAAAGACGGACTCCAAGGGCAAGCGAACCAAGGAGCTGGAAGAATACACCAAACAGCGTGATGACCGCAGGGTGGAAGTCGCCAAAGTTAACTCAGACATCGCGGACAAGCAGAAGGAAACCGAGGGACTGAAAAAGACCCTTGATGAGGCGCAGAAACAACTCGCGCTTATCAAGGAACAAATCGCCAAGGCTGGCGATTTGAAGAAGCTCATCGCCGAGGTGGAGGATTTGACCAGGCAGATCAAAGAATCTGAAGCCGCCATTGCCAATCAGGAACAGCAGAAGGCAATCGTTGAAGAAAAACTGGCCGCGACCAACGCCCAGGTCAAAAAGCTGCAAGAAGTCGATAGCCGACAGAGACGCGGCCAGATTGAACCTGGACTGACCGCGCGTGTATCCCAGACATTCCAAGGTTACGGCTTTGTGGTGCTCAACAAAGGGAATTCCTCCGGAGTCTATGCAAATAACATGCTCGATGTAAAACGCGGCAAGACTGTCGTCGCCAAGCTCAGGGTGCGTGATGTAGAGCAGACCCAGGCTGTGGCCGATCTCGTGCCCGGCTCCCTCGTCAGCGGGGAATCCATTCAGGCCGGTGATCTCGTCGTAGCCGCGCCACAGGCTCCAGATCCTGTGGTTCCAGGCGCCCCACCAGCCACACCGCTCGCACCTGCACCTGCAACCCCGCCTGCGATGGAAGGTGGTGGCGCATCCGCAGCTCCTGGTGTTGCCCCTGATCCGTTCGCCCCTGCACCAGGAGGAGCAGAAAAACCCGCCACAGCCGATCCCTTCGCTCCAGCCCCGCAGTAACCGGGCACGTCGTGCCTATTTTAAATCCGATAATTTCCCCTTTTCCCTACCATGACAAAAGTCCTCTTCCTGCTCAGCGCCGTGGTGATGGCGGTGGCCTGTTTCTTCAGCTATCAAAACCGGGACACTTTTGTGCAAACCCGAAAAGATAAAGATGCCAACAATGCCAGCCTCACAAAGGAGTTGAAGGCACTCAGTGTAATGAAGGGCGATCTGGATGCCGTTGGCAACCAGCGCGACGGTATGAAAGGCGAACTGGATCAGGAGGATGAGCGGCTGGCCCAAAGCAAGATCAAATTCAAAAACGCCCAGTCTGAAAACGAGCGCACCTCATCTGACCTGGCCAGCACCCAAGCCGAGGTCAAAGATCTCAAGGAAAAGACCACCGTATTCCCTCCTGGAGTAACCTTGGAAACTGTTGCCGAAGACATCGCCAAACTGAAGACGAACATTGCCAGCAACGAACAAAAAGCCAGCAACCTGAAAGACGAGACCACCGCCCGGGAGAAAGACTTGAAGAAGTCCACGTTCGATCAGGACGAGGTCATCAAGCGGCTTGATGACAGAAAAAAAATGTTCCAGCGCAACTCGCTTGTTTCCACCGTCGTAGCCGTCAACAACGACTGGGGTTTCGTGGTCATTGACAGCGGACGCAATCAGGGAATCACCTCGGACACCCGGCTTCTCATCACCCGTGGCAACCAGACCGTATGCAAGCTCAGCATTGTTTCCGTGGAAAGCAACAAGACCGTGGCCAATATCATCCAGAAAACCATGCGTAAGGGCGTTGTAGTCGCCCCCGGTGACAAGGTCATTCTGGAAAGCCTCTACCAGTAAGTTTTCCCTGCCATCATTCAAGCCCCTCTCAGCTCCCATGAAGCGCACCGTTCTGACCATTCTATCAATGACCTGTGGACTCGCCATGCTGCTCACCGCAGGTTGCGCAAGTGACGATGATGGGAATCCCGCCGTTGTTCCGCCCTCAGATGATATCACCGGACTGCCATGGAACCGCCCCCTGCCCGGTGAAGCCGGCCAGCGTTTTGGCGGATTCCCTCAGTCGCATTAACGGCCACAGTGCCGACCCCACGGCATTCATAGGGTGCCAATTCGAGGTCTTATCAGACACGGATATGTCTTAGTGGACACCAGGAATCGGCTGAAAAAAGGTCGCGATTTTTCCTGAACGCCCGCTGGCTCGCATTGTCTTACTATGCAATGCCGCAGTGCGCTCAGCGGCAAGCTGTAATTTTACCTTCCCCACCTCACCATGAAAGCTCGCAGAATGCATGGCAGTTTGAGTTCCCCTTTGGAGAAGGAGGTGATGCGACTTCATGCCGTTGGAAAAACGCCCGACATTATAGCGATCCGTTTGGGATTAAAAATGTCCCGCGTGATCGCCATCACGAAAAAGCCGTAATTTTTTGTCGGTCCTGATAAAAAAGAAAGGAGAATCCTGTTATGAACGCTAACGAGCAAATTATCTACAAGCATAGACCCTGCGTTGTTCTTGATGCAAAGTTGGAAGGATACAGTCTGGAGGATGATCAAGTCCTTCTTCAGGAGGAATCCTCCCAGTTTATTGGTGCGGGACCCATGAGGCATCTGGTCCACTATCAAGACCTTGGTCGGGAGCCAGAAAAAATGGAATCGCGTTATAATCCGCACTGAACCGCACGGTGTTCACGCTTCAGCGTGTCCCAGCAAGTGGCGGGGAGTCGATCCCTTAGCTCCATCAGAAACGAATGCCACCATGAAGTGACATTCGTCATATGCAGTATTCGCCATCGGCAAATGACAAGTAGCCCGCAGTTCCATTTGCATAGCGGCGCAATTCATTCATTCGTCAGGCATGAGCAAGGTAAACCTCGGCCTCATCCAGACCCACGCGACCGATGACAAGGCGGACAATCTCCGCCGAACCCTCGCGCTTGTTCGCGAAGCCGCGAAGCGTGGAGCGCAGATTGTTTGTTTGCAGGAACTTTTCCTGACGCCGTATTTCTGCAAACGAGAAGATACCGCGCTATTCGATCTCGCGGAGCCGGTGCCGGGCGACACCACGAAAATCTTCGGCGACCTCGCACGCGAACTCGGCGCAGTCATCATCACGTCGCTCTTTGAAAAACGCGCGCCGGGCTTGTATCACAACACCGCCGCCATCCTCGATGCAGACGGCGCCTTCCTCGGGAAATATCGCAAGATGCACATCCCCGAGGATCCTGGCTTCAACGAGAAATTCTACTTCACGCCCGGCGATCTGGGCTACCGCGCGTGGCAGACGAAGTTCGCGAAAATCGGCGTGCTCATCTGCTGGGATCAATGGTATCCCGAGGCCGCGCGACTGACCGCGATGCAGGGCGCGGAGATACTTTTTTACCCAACCGCCATCGGCTGGCTGAAGAGCGAGAAAGCCGAACTCGGCCAAGCACAACACTGCGCATGGGAAACCGTGCAGCGGGGACATGCGGTCGCGAACGGTTGCTACGTTGCCGCAGTAAACCGTGTCGGCACTGAAGAAGAAAGCGAATTCTGGGGCCAGAGTTTCGTGGCGAATCCGTATGGCGAAATCGTTGCCAAAGGTTCCGCGAGCGATGAAGAAGTGATGATCGTGCCGTGTGACTTGAAAGCCCTCGAAGACTTCCGACGCATCTGGCCGTTCTTCCGCGACCGGCGGATCGATTCCTATCAAAGCATCACGCAACGCTGGAGCGATGAGTGAGCGAATCGACAGTGGGTCGGCAGCCCCCTGCCGACAAGAGACTAAAGATGATCGGCAGAGGGCTGCCGACCCGCTTTGGCAGATGCCCGCCGAATGGTCGCCGCAGGAAGCAGTGTGGCTCTCCTGGCCGTGTAATCGCGACAGCGCGCCGGAAACGCATGAGGCGTTGCAGGCAAAGTTTGGCGAGCTCGCCGCGACCATCTCGCGTTTTGAGACCGTGCGCATTAACGCCGAAGGCGCATGGCATCAGTGCATTTATCAAAGCATCACTGCGCAACGCGGCGACATGAAACGCGTGGAGCTTTACGATCATCCGACAAACGATGTGTGGTGCCGTGATCACGGACCGATCTTTGTGAAGAATCGCGACACCGGCGCGCTGGCATTGACCGATTGGCAATTCAACGCCTGGGGCGGCAAGTTCCCGCCGTGGGATATGGATGATCAAATTCCACAACGCATTGCCGACGCGCTGAAGTTGCCGCGCTTTGAATCCAAAATGATCTTCGAAGGCGGCTCCATCGAGGTGAACGGTAACGGTGTGCTGCTCACCACCGAGGCGGTGTTGTTAAATAAAAATCGCAACCCCGACTGGTCGCGCATGGAGATCGAAGCGGAAATCAAGCGGCTACTGGGCGTGCAGTCCGTTTTCTGGCTCGGTCAGGGCATCGAAGGCGATGACACCGACGGCCACATTGACGACATTACGCGCTTCATCCGTGAGGATGTTGTTTTGACAATGGTGGAAAAGCGTGACAGCGATCCCAATTACCGCACGTTGGAGGCTAATCGCGAACGACTCGCGGATCTCCGCACGCTGAACGGAGGCAGTGTCGAAGTGCTCACGCTCGAAATGCCGGAGCCGCTGCGCACGCGCGGTGATTGGCGGCTTGATCGCCTGCCTGCCAGTTACGGAAATTTCCTCATCATCAATGGCGCAGTGCTCGTGCCCATTTTCGATCAAGGGCGTCGCGACAAAAATGCGCTCGGCTTCATCGGTGAATGTTTCCCTGGCCGCGAGATCATCGGCATTGAGGCCAGCGATCTTGTCTTCGAAGGCGGTGCGATTCATTGCATTAGCCAGCAACAGCCGCTATCTGGTAAAACTAATTCATAACAAATCATGGGCGCACAATGGAAACAGAAATGGAGGGAGCTTGCCGCAGATCAAAAAGGAAAAATCGTGGGCAAGATTGTCCGCGAAATTCAAGTCGCGTGCAAACTCGGAGGGGCAAATCCTGAGTTCAATGCACGACTCGCGGCAGCCATCGCCGTGGCGAAAAAACAGAGCGTAACCCGCGACACCATTGATCGGGCCTTGGCGAAAGGAGCGGGCACCGGCCCTGACGCAGTGCAATATCACACCGTCGTGTTCGAAGGTTTCACCCCGCATCGCGTGCCAGTGATGGTTGACTGTCTCACCGACAACAACAACCGCACAGCATCAGAAATAAAGATGCTCTTCAAAGCTGGCAACCTCGGCACACCCGGCTCCGTCGCCTGGATGTTCGATCATGTCGGCTTGATCGAAGCCCATCATACCGACAAATCGCTCGATCTCGAAACTGCCGCGTTGGAAGCTGATGCGGACAATGTGGAGCTGATGGAACTCGACGAAGAAGAAGGCGCGCATCATATCGGCGCACGATTTTTTTGTGACAAAACCAAGCTTGATACCGTGACGAAAGCGCTTAAAGCGGCAGGATGGGTCGTGACACTTTCCGAACTCGGCCATCACGCCAAGGAATTCCCCGATCTGGGTGGAGCCGAATACGAGGAAGTCACCAAGTTCCTTCAGGCGCTCGATGAGAACGCGGACGTGCATCGAGTTTACGCCGCTGTGAAGTGACGGGCCGGAGTGCCCGCGTTCGTTTATATTTCCGCAGCCGGTTCCGTGTCAGCTTCATCCCGCTGCACGGCGGACGCGCCGCGCGTGGGATGGCGCAGGCCGGTTGCAAGCAGGAGGGTGACGACCATGAGCAAGGCTGCGACCCAGAATGGCGTGCGGCCATATTGCGCTACCGCGCCACTTTTGTCGAAGCCCAGCAGCCAGCCGCCAAGAATGGGGCCGAGCCCGCGACCAAGGCTGGCGGCGGCTTGCAGCAGACCCATCGCGCGACCTTGCCACGAGGCTTCCACGCTGCGGGAGGCGAGGCCGTTGAGGGTGGGTTGCACGAGGCTGTTGCCAATGGCGATGAGGCAGCTCACGGCGAGCAGCGATCCCATGCTGCCAACGAGCGGCAGCAATACGAAACTCAGTAAAAGAAACACCATGCCCGCACGCGACATTTTCACCTCGCCATATTTAGGCAACAAGCGGCGGATCACGCCACCTTGCATCAGGACGCCGACGAATCCGATCGCGGCCATGATGTATCCGACATGCTGGGCATCCAGCGCAAAGCGTTTCTCCGCGAACAATGAAAACACGGCAGTCATGATCGAGAATGCCGCGAGACAGAAGAAGTAAGAGGCGGAGACCGTGATGAACACCGGGCCGTCCGCGTGGTTCAGCAGTTCAGAGAGCGGCTGCTCGGTGTGTGCTGCTGTGCGCTTGTCGGCGGTGAGGCTTTCCGGGAGAGAAGTATAAACCAGGATGGCATTGATGACGCAGAGCACTGCTACGAAATAGAAAGGAAGATGCGCCGAGTATTTAGCGAGAATGCCGCCCACCGCCGGGCCGATGATAAAGCCGAGTCCGAAGGCCGCGCCGATCATGCCCATCGCTTTCGAGCGTTCTTCGGGCTTTGTGATGTCTGCGATGTAAGCTTGCGCCGTGGCCACGTTGCCGCCGCTCGCACCGTCGATGATGCGCGCGATAAAGAGCCACATCAAGGAGTTCGCCCAGCCCATTACGAAATATCCAATGGCAGAACCGAGAATGCTGATGATGAGCACCGGCCTGCGCCCAAGCCGGTCGGAAAGCTTCCCCCATAGAGGCGAAGCCAGAAATACCATGAGCGAGAACACGCCGGTCAGAAGGCCGTTGGTGAACTCGCTCGCGCCGAAATCCTTGGCATAGAGTGGCAGCACCGGAATGCAGACGCCAAAACCGATGGTGCTCAGCAGGATGGTGAGAAAGATGAGGAAAAACTGGGTGCGTCGGTTCGCGGTCACGGCGCGCATTGTCCGCGACAGGGCGCACTCTGCAACCACATCTTGAACAACTGCGGCAACGCAAGCTCTCGCAACCGCAAATTATGCAAAGCAATTGTCACGAGAGCGGCATGATTGCTGTTTGCTAATCAGCCCGTCAAACCGAACATCTAAAAACATGACCCGCCACCAGCAACTTCTTCAGTGGATTGAACAAACCGCCGCCCTCACCCAGCCCGATCGTATTCAATGGTGCGATGGCAGTGATGCGGAATGGGACGCACTTACCAAGCTCCTGGTCAGCGCGGGAACCTTCCGCGCTTTGAATCCGGAAAAACGTCCGAACAGCTTCCTTGCCTGGAGCGATCCCAATGATGTGGCCCGCGTGGAGGATCGCACTTACATCTGCTCAAATCGGAAAGCAGACGCTGGCCCGACGAACAACTGGATGGAACCTAATGAAATGAAAGCCACGCTGAAAGGTGTCTTCCAAGGCTCCATGCGCGGGCGCATCATGTATGTCGTGCCATTCTGCATGGGACCGCTCGGCTCCAAGTTCAGCGTGACCGGCGTGCAACTTACAGATTCGCCCTATGTCGTCGTGAGCATGAAGATCATGACGCGCATGGGCGCGGCAGTGCTGGATGAACTTGGTGATGAAGGCGAATTTGTTCCGTGTTTGCACAGCGTTGGAAAGCCGCTCGCGCCGGGCGAGAAAGATGTGCCATGGCCCTGCAGTGATACCAAATACATCGTCCATTTCCCGGATGAACGCAGCATCATGAGCTACGGCAGCGGCTACGGCGGCAATGCTTTGCTGGGAAAGAAATGCCTGGCGTTGCGCATCGCCAGTGCCATGGGGCGCGATCAAGGCTGGATGGCGGAACACATGCTCATCACCGGCGTGGAGTCTCCCTCAGGCGAGAAAACTTACGTTGCCGCCGCATTCCCCAGCGCCTGTGGCAAAACCAATTTCGCCATGCTCGTGCCGCCCAAACCGGCCTACGACGGCTGGAAAGTCACCACGGTGGGTGATGACATCGCTTGGTTGCGCGTCGGCGATGACGGCAAATTGCACGCGATCAATCCCGAGGCCGGTTACTTCGGCGTCGCGCCCGGCACTTCATGGCAGAGCAACCCGAACGCCATGGGCACGATGCATGCCAACACCATCTTCACCAATGTCGCGCTCACCGACGACGGCGATGTGTGGTGGGAAGGACTGGGTGATCCGCCCGCGCATTTGATTGACTGGACGGGTCAGGACTGGACGCCCGATTGCGGGCGCAAGGCCGCCCACGCGAACTCCCGCTTCACCGCTCCCGCGAAACAATGCCCGACCATTGATCCCGACTGGGAAAAACCGGAGGGGGTGCCGATTGACGCCATTGTTTTTGGCGGTCGCCGAGCGACCACGATGCCGCTGGTGTTTCAGGCCTTCAACTGGGCGCACGGTGTATTTCTCGGCGCAACGATGGGTAGCGAAATGACCGCCGCTGCCGCCGGAACCATCGGCCAGGTGCGCCGCGATCCCATGGCCATGCTGCCGTTCTGCGGTTACAACATGGGCGATTACTTCAAGCACTGGCTGCTCATGCGCCGCCGCATCCAGGAGGTGCCGCGCATCTTCCATGTGAACTGGTTCCGCAAGGACAAGGACGGCAAGTTCCTCTGGCCCGGTTTCGGCGAAAACATGCGCGTTTTGGAGTGGATCGTAAATCGATGCCGGGGTCGCGGCAAAGGTCACGAAACCCAGATCGGGTGGATGCCACGTTTCGATGAAGTGAATCTCGATGGCTTGGGGATGAAGCGCGAACATTTCGATGCACTCATGCAAGTTGATCTCAAGGAATTCCGCCAGGACCTCCTCAATGCCGGGGAGCTGTATCTCGATCTCTACGACTCCATGCCGAAGGAACTGATCTATCAACGCGAATTGCTCGCGGGAAGATTTTAACTCCGCTCGCCCGGCTGGAAACTCCAAGCGATGAAGCGCGTCTGCTTATGACCTTGGGACATTTTTACAATGTTGACCCGCTTGGCACCGACCGTGTGAAATATGCGGCGGAGAACTGGAAGGTGGGAGCTTTTTGAGACGAGGCTGGTAAACCACTTGCTCAGTTGAGGCATTTGCGCGCTCTCATAAATCATGCGCCGGATGAAGGCCAGTTCGCCTCCTGCACAACAGAGTTCTGTTGGCTGCCCAGCAAAATTTCTGGTGTTGTCCATGGACTTACTGCCGCTGAGCCGGGATATTTTTTGCCGTGAGGCAGCGATTACTTCTGACATGGAGGCGTGGAAGGGGGGATTGCACATGGTCAGATGGAACGTCTCTCCGTTTTTGATGACGCCAGTGAGACTCTGCCGCGCAGATGGTTGCAGGCGTAGCTCAATGTTCTCTGACAGCAGTGGATGGGCATCGATGATCCGACTTGCGTTTTTCAGAGCGGCTGCGTCGAAATCAGTGCCGACAAAGCTCCAGCCATATTCGATGACGCCGATGATGGGGTAAATGACACTGGCCCCCACGCCAATGTCGAGGACGCGAATTTCTTTACCGCGTTGTATCTCCCCGCCGTCGGCCAGCAGGTCGGCGAGGCAATGGACGTAGTCCGCACGGCCCGGAATGGGCGGACAGAGATAGCCTTCAGGCAGGTCCCATTCCTTCAGGCCATAGTGAAACTTGAGCAGGGTTTGATTCAGTGCCTTGACCGCATCGGGTTTGGCGTAGTCGATGGAGGCATCTCCATGAATATTTTTGCGAACGAAGGGGGCAAGTGCCGGGCTGCACTGCATCAGCGCCGCGAAGTCATATCGGTCGCGGTGCCGGTTGCGCGGATGAAGATTTTGCTTGGTAGAATGAGATGGCATCGCGTGGGGGAAACGGGTCAAGGCGACCATTGTTTAAGCTCTGGCAGCACAGCTATCAAAGCACGGCGATACGGACTCGGCATCGGAAGATCGGCGAGCTTCGAGAATGGAATGATGGAATGATGACTGGCGGGCGCAGCTGGTTTCCGTCGTGGCGCGGCGTGGACATGCAACGTGACTCGATAGCGAGTAATCGTGTAGGCGCATTGATGCAGCACGGGCGACAGCTTCCCATTTTCTTCGAGTGCGGGGAGCTTCCATAATCCAGTGCGACGGCTACCGGTTTCCTGCTGAAGCATCACGCCCTCCTTTGTTTTCAGTAAATAGACGCGCTCAGTGACCTCGGTGATGACAGTGCGTTTAGCTTTTACGGGAAGCGAGATGGGATCGCTCGCCGTGCAGAATTTTTTCACCGGGCATATGGAACAGGATGGGGTCGATGTTTTGCAGTTGGTCTGGCCGAGTTCCATCAAGGCAGAGTTATGAATCCGCGCGCTGTCGGCGGCGTTCACCAAGGTTTCCGCACGCTGCCAGAGAAGTTTTTTTCCTGCCGTGGAATCAATGGGAGTCGGGTCATTGTAAAGTCGGGAAAGCACACGCGCGACGTTTCCATCCACGAGGGGTTGTTTGTCATCGAAGGCGAAGCTCGCGACCGCGCCCGCCGTGTAATCGCCGATGCCTGGCAGCTTGCGGATCGCGACCATGTCGCGAGGGAAAACCCCGCTGTGTTCCGCGACGATTTTTTGCGCAAGCTGATGGAGGAAGCGCGCACGACGGTAGTAGCCCAGGCCCTCCCATGCTTTGAGCACCTCCGGTTCAGTCGCTTTTGCCAGAACACGGAAGTTCGGGAATTTTTTCATCCAACGTTCGTAATATCCGCGATCCAGCACGGTGGCTATCTGCGTTTGCTGCAGCATGATTTCACTGACGAGAACGGCATAGGGATCGTGCGTGCGGCGCCAGGGATAGTCGCGCCCATTTGCTGCAAACCAGCCCGCCAATGCACGGGCGAAGGCGGTAGGGTGGCGCAGCGGAGATGAGTCGGGCATGGATGGCTTGCGAAGAATATCGAATGATGAGCCAGTTCGCAGGAATTTCATTCGTCATTCATCAATCGTTGTTCAACATTCCGCCGATGCCCGCGCTAAACAGCTACACCAAACCTCTCACCGCTGCGCAGGCGGAGAAGCTGCGCGTCCTGATCGGCGACAAGGGCTTCCGGTTGGACGAGAAGCCGCATTGCCTTTTCGCTGGCGCTGGCGAGAAGGTCAACATCGCCGTGTATGCCAAGGGACCCAAGGTGGTCGTGCAAGGCAAGGGCACGGAAGATTTCGTGAAGTTCACCCTGGAGCCGGAAGTCCTGGGCGTGGCTGAAATGGGCTACGAGGAAGTGCTGCATCCCGAACGGTTCACGCCGCACATCGGCGTCGATGAGAGCGGTAAGGGTGATTTTTTTGGCCCGCTGGTCATCGCGGGGGTTTATGCGGATTTGTCAGTGACCCGCGCTTTGCAGGAGATGGGAGTCATGGACAGCAAGCGAATCAGCGGCGATGCGCGAATCGAAACCCTGGCGCGACAGATGCGAACGATTCCGGGCTTGGTGTTTGATGTCATCGTCATCGGGCCGGAGCGATACAACGCGCTCTATCTTAAATTCGGCAACCTCAACAAGCTCCTCGCCTGGGGTCATGCAAAGGTCATCGAGAACCTTCTCGAACGCGTGCCGGATTGTCCGCGCGCCTTGTCCGACCAGTTCGCCAATCCCAGGGTGCTACAGAATGCCTTGCAGGATCGCGGCAAAACCATTTTGCTCGAACAACGGACCAAGGCTGAAAGCGATCCCGCCGTCGCGGCGGCGTCCATTTTCGCGCGCCAGGGTTTTGTCCAATGGCTTAAGGAAAACGGGGTCAGGCTGGGCGTGGAGCTGCCCAAAGGAGCGTCCCCGGCGGTGAAGGCTG
The DNA here is from genome assembly GCA_043758025.1 of Verrucomicrobiota bacterium. GTDB lineage: Bacteria > Verrucomicrobiota > Verrucomicrobiia > Verrucomicrobiales > Verrucomicrobiaceae > VFKE01. Next base: position 4,734 of record JAYVOH010000310.1, on the reverse strand, counting down.
CGGCGGGAACCATCAACGCCCGGCACGGTCCCGCCATGCTGGAGAAGGTGGCCAAGATGCATTTCCGCACGGCGCGGGAACTGGGCGACCAGGATATGTAAAAAATGTCATGGCATGGTGAAATCATTTGCAATATCGTGTGGCGCAAAGCAGATTCCAGCCCGTAACTTGAACCAAACATCATGGACAACGGCACCATTACTAAACGCGACCTGGTGATTGAACTCGCGAACCGCAGTGGCCTGACTCAGGCGCAGGCCTTTGATCTTTTTCAGGCGGCACTGGACCTCATCACTGAAGAACTGGGCAAGGGGAATGAAGTCACTCTGAGGCGCTTCGGAACTTTTGAAGTTCGCATTTCCAAGCCGAAAGTGGGCCGCAACCCTAAGAAACCGGGTAGTGAAATGCGCATTCCGGCGCGCGCCATTGTGCGCTTCAAACCCGGGAAAGAGATGAAGTCCCAGGTCAGCAAAGCACTGCCCGGCCTCGTCAGCAAAAGCGATGCGCAGGATGACGCGGCAGATTGATGCGGCGCGTTTTCGGATTACTTGACCGCCGCGTAAACAAAGGCCGGAGGGAGATTCAGCCACACCGTGCGCGTGGTCGTCAGGCTGGTGCAGTGTTTGCGAAGCAAGTCGCGGAAATGCTGACCACTGGGCAGTCGGTGAAATCCTGTATAAGCAAATGTCGTCAGCACCCCGCCCGGCTTCAGGCGCGGCATCACATGATCGAGAATGGCGATTTGCAAGGCTTCGGGAAATGCGGTCCAGGGCAGTCCGCTAATGATGGCATCAAACTGTTCACCTTCTCCGAGGAAATCGTTGAAGTCGAAATCCTGCGCCGGTGCCGCGACAAAGCGTAGATTTGGATGACGTCGGCTGAGCCGGTCGATGAAGGTGGCATTCATGTCCAGGCCCAGGTAACGCGCGCCCGCAGGCATGGCGGAATGAATCAGTGAAGTGAAGGCCCCGGTGCCCGGTCCCAGTTCCAGAATGGTGCGAGTCTGAGACACATGGGCCGCCTTCACCATGCGACGCGCCAGTCCTTGTGATGAAGGCGCGATGGCCCCGGTAGCTTTCCAATTGAACAAAAACTCCCGAAAAAATGTCCACGACATGCGCACGTAAACTATCAAGGTTGCGGCCAGGCGCGAATCGTTTTAATACAGTATTATTCCACAGACCATGTTCGCAAAATATCTCCGCCCCTGTCTTGCCCTATCCACCCTCGTTATGATCTCCTGCTCGACGCCGCATTACAAAATCACCTTGCGTGACGGTCGTGAATACATGACCGCGAGCAAACCGGAATTCAGCCCCAAGACCGGCTACTACCGCTTCCGGGCGCTTACAGGAAAGGATGCGCTCATCCGCGCGGATGAAATTTTGATGATGAACGAGCAGTGAGGCCGCAACGAGGAATGGACGAGCGATTGAAAACGAAAATTCCGCTGGTCCTCGCGTCCGCATCGCCCCGGCGCTCCGAACTGCTGCGGGAGGCGGGATATGAATTCGAGATCATCGCGCCGGATGTCGGGGAAGCGCATGACGAAAGTCTCACCTGCGAGGAACTGACGATCGAGAATGCCAGACGCAAGGCGCTCGCCGTGGCCAGGCTGCGACCGGATGCCCTGATCATCGGCGCGGACACACTGGTTTATCTCGATCTTGTTCCCATTGCAAAACCGCGCGACATGGAGGATGCCGCCGCCATGCTGCGCCGGCTCGGTGGACGCACGCACGAAGTCTGCACCGGCGTTGCCATGGCCTTGGCTGGCGGTGCGGAACTGCTGACCTTCCATGTGGTCAGCAATGTCACCTTCAAAATTCTGACCGAGGAGTTGATTCGCGATTACCATTCGCGGATCGAACCGCTGGACAAGGCCGGTGCCTACGCCATCCAGGACGAGAGCGCCATGATCATCGAATCGGTTCAGGGATCATGGTCAAATGTCAAAGGCCTGCCCATGGAGAGGCTGGGAATCGAACTCGGGCGCTTCGGGCAAAAGTAGATGCTGAAGATCAGCGCTGCGCGATCATCGGCCCCGCCACATCCGGTTCCGGTGTTGGAGATGCATTCATGGCGACGGATTGTTTCACATCGCGCGATTCCAGTTTGAATCTCTCCGGCATTGCGGCGTTATCCGAGGAAAGATGAAGCGAACGCCCGATGGCATTTAACATGCCACTACCTAATTTCGCAGGCGTCTCCACCAACGCGCAGGAAACCTGAAAGGAGATGACGGCGAGTGCAGAAAAGAGACGGAAAAAAAACATGGAGTATGATTGAATTATCACAGTCTGCACCGTCCTCAAAGAACATTGCAATCTTAATATTGCGGCTGACCTGAGACAATTCACTTGCGCGATCTACTTCGGTCATGCGACATTTCTTTGAAGTCAGAAACTTCACAATCCATGGCGCGCGGTTCCAATCTCACCATCTGCTCCTTCTGCGGCAAAAGCCATGCGGAGGTCAAAAAGCTCATCGCCGGGCCGGGAGTCTATATTTGCGACAACTGCATCCAGGTCTGCAAAACCATTCTCGACAAGGAGGCGTCCAGCGAACTCGACTCCCATCCGCCTCTGGTGGTGCCCAAGCCGGCAGACATCATGGCTGCGCTGGACCAGCATGTCATCGGACAGCACCACGCGAAGAAAGTTCTCAGCGTGGCCGTGCACAATCACTACAAACGTGTGCTCAATGTCCAGGCGCTGGCCGAGCGCAAGACCACGTCGCTGGCGGAATTCCACGACGTGGAGATCGAGAAAAGCAACGTCCTTCTCGTCGGCCCCACGGGTTGCGGAAAGACCTTGCTGGCCAAATCTCTCGCCCGCATTTTGAACGTGCCCTTCAGCATCGCCGATGCCACAACGCTGACAGAGGCCGGTTATGTGGGCGAGGACGTGGAGAACATCGTGCTGCGTCTGCTGCAGGCTGCGGACTACGACGTGGCCCGTGCTGAGATCGGCATCGTTTACATTGATGAAATTGACAAGATTGGTCGTAAGACGGAAAACGTAAGCATTACGCGCGATGTGAGCGGCGAAGGCGTGCAACAGGCGCTCTTGAAGATTCTTGAGGGAACTGTCTGCAACGTCCCGCCACAAGGCGGACGCAAGCACCCTCAGCAGGAATACATCCAGGTGAACACGGAAAACATCCTGTTCATCTGCGGTGGTGCATTTGTTGGTCTCGAACAAATCATGAAGCGCCGACGCGGTCACAAGGCTCTCGGATTCGGCGCGGAGCTGACGATTCGCGAACAGTCAGAGGATGATCTGAGAAAAGATGTGCAGCCGGAAGATTTGCTCGCCTTCGGTTTGATCCCTGAATTTATCGGTCGCCTGCCGGTTGCCGTGCCCATGGAGGCACTTACAGAAGATGAACTGGTGCGTGTGCTTACGGAACCCAGGAGCGCTCTCATCAAACAGTATGCCAAACTTCTCGGCATGGACGGCGTGGATCTTCAGGTCAACAAAGACGCCCTCGGCGCGATGGCACGCGAGGCCATCAAACGCGGCACTGGTGCCCGCGCCCTCCGCAGCATTCTTGAGCGTATCATGCTCGACGTGATGTATGACGTGCCCAGTCGCCGCGACGTGCGCAGCATCACGCTGACCGAAGCCGTGGTTAAAGGCGAACGTCCGCCGCTCCTGCGCAAGAAGGTGGACAAGAACGCGGCGTAATAGCGCCGGGAAGATTTTTCAGCGCAGGCTTGTGTAAACTCGGTCAAGCGCGTTCCGCAGGACCCACGCTTTTTGCGGGGCCTGTTTCTCGCCCCGCATCTCGACGATGGCACCCTCGAGTTCCTGGCGCATTTTTTTCCGACACTTCAGGCATGGCACGGAGTGACTCACAGGTGACTTCATAAACCGCCGCGCACGCTGCGGCATTGCCATCATTGAAAAGCGGGACACCCCGTTCGATCGCCAGCTCGATCAAGGTTGCCGCTGTCAGGAGCTTGGTGGTGATTTCCTTTGGCAGCAGAACTTGGTCGATCACATGGATGACACCGTTGGAGGCCGTGATGTCCGCCTTAATCAAGGTGGCGGGACCAATGAGGACTCGGCCGCCATCGAACTTTGCGGTGACCTTCGATCCCTGAAGCGTGGCCGCTTCGCCGGCCTCAAGAGCTTTTACCAGCGAAACATTGCCTGCGATAACATGATATTTGAGAATGCCCGCGAGCTTCGCGCGATTTTCCGGCTTGAGCAATTCTTCCACGGTTCCCTTGGGTAGTTAGGCAAAAGCCTCGTCGGTGGGCGCAAATACGGTGAAGGGACCCGGTCCGGACAAGGCGCCCGCCAAATCTGCTGCAGTCGCCGCAGCAAGTAGCTTCTTGAAACTACCTGATGCCTGAGCAACGCCGACAATGGTTTGACCATCTTTAGCAGGAGTGCCAGCAACCTTGTCAGTCTGGGCTTTGACGTATTCCACTTCCAATTCGAATGCCCCTGCTTTCTTATCGGCCAATGTGAAACCGATAGACTCCACATTCGCGAGGTTAATGGGTTTGGAGGGGAGTAACTGTCCAAATGCTTGCAGTTAGAAGTCTTTAACAGGGACGATAACTTCCGTCCACTTGCCAGCCGTTGTTAGCAGATCAGCCCGGTAGGAACTGGCACCCATCTGGGCGCTTCGCTGTTCTGAATGGGTAGAAAAGCCATTCCGAGCAGATCGTTCAGCGTGAGGGATCTACTGCCCGCCAAGACTGATTGCTCCGCACCATGA
>JAYVOH010000309.1:0-8246 GCA_043758025.1 Verrucomicrobiota bacterium | reverse complement strand
CACCACCCAAGGGCGCTTCAATCCCAGCATCGCTGCATAATGCTGCTTCAATTCATCGCCGCTGTGATCTTCTTGTGTTTCCATCAACACTCTTTGCCCCACTCCCTTCACCGTCGCCAGCCACTATTTTCGGACAAGAACCTAAAAATGGATGCACTCGTCAATTATTAAGGAACCACTTGCCGTCGATCTTTGTGAAGACCATGGGTTTCTTGTGGGTCTCTGGAGTTTTTTGCGGGATATCAAATGTCGCTACAATTCCGTCCTCACTGAGCGTTGGCTTTAGATCCTTCACGACCTTCATCAACTCGAGGAGTTTTGCCGCAGCATTCTTGCCAAATTGTTCAGTCGCCTCGGCCAGAGGCACTTCGCCGATGAACTTCTTAAACTCATCCGGCGGCACCAGTGTCTCGAGCACGGTGGCGTATTCCTTGGCCTCGAGCAGACGGATCGTTTCCGGCACCAGCTTGTCGAGGTTCTGCCTGATCTCGTCCGGCACTCCTGCGAGGCAGCAGGTGAACATGGCGAACAGGGCGACGGCGGGACGAAGAATTGGCTTCATGAGCGGATGTTGAAGGCGTGGAGGCAAATGTCAAGGTCGCGCCCGCCCTGCAATGCTGGGATCATTCCACTGATGTCCGGGAGTTTGCTTGACGTGGCGGGGATCGTCGCAACCTTCACGCCCTCATGTCACATCGAGTTCTTATCATCGGGGCGGGCGGCGTTGGCCGCGTGGTTGTTCATAAATGCGCACAGCTTCCAGACGTGTTCGGCGAGATCATGCTGGCCTCCCGCACGAAGTCGAAGTGCGACTCCATTGCTGCCGAGTTGAAGCGCCCAATCCAGACCGCCGGAGTGGATGCGGATAACGTGCCGGAATTGGTGAAGCTGCTGAAGAGTTTCCAGCCGCAGGTCGTCGTCAATGTGGCGCTGCCGTATCAAGACCTGACCATCATGGATGCGTGCCTGGAGACGGGTGTTCATTACATCGACACCGCGAACTATGAGCCGCGCGATGTGGCGAAGTTTGAGTATCACTGGCAGTGGGCGTATCAGGACAAGTTCAAGAATGCAGGGCTGACGGCGCTGCTGGGTTGCGGCTTTGACCCTGGCGTGACGAATGTTTATACAGCATACGCCTTGAAGCATCATTTCTCTAAGATCGACACGCTGGACATCATCGATTGCAATGCCGGTGATCACGGCAAGGCGTTCGCGACAAACTTCAATCCTGAGATCAACCTGCGCGAAGTGACGGCCAACGGGCGCTATTGGGAAGACGGCAAGTGGGTGGAGACGAAGCCGCTGGCCATCAAGCGCAGCTTTGATTTCCCGGATGGAATCGGTCCGAAGAACATCTACTGCCTCTATCACGAGGAACTTGAATCACTAATCAAGCACATCCCCATGCGTCGCGCGCGCTTCTGGATGACCTTCGGCGACAACTACATCAAGCACATGGAAGTGCTGGTGAACGTGGGCATGACGCGCATTGATAAAGTGAAGCACAAGGGCGTGGACATCATCCCGATTGAGTTTCTCAAGACGCTGCTGCCGGAGCCGGGCACGCTGGGCGCAGATACTAAAGGCAAGACTTGCATCGGCAACTGGATCGAAGGCACTGGCAAAGATGGCAAGCCGCTGCGCTACTACGTTTACAACATCAAGGATCATGAAGATTGCTATCGCGAGACGAACTCGCAGGGCGTGAGCTACACCACCGGCGTGCCTGCGATGATCGCAGCGAAACAACTGCTCACGAACCCGGTGGAGTATCGCCAGCCCGGAGTCTGGAACGTGGAGCAGCTCAATCCCGATCCTTTCATGGCCGATCTCAACGCGCACGGACTGCCGTGGTTGGAGACATGGCCGGAAGACAAGATGCCCGGGGAGTGAGAGCCATCAGTGTCACTGCTCAATGAAGTCAAGCGCCTGCAACAAAGTGGTTCCGTTGCAGATTTCGTGTTTCATGCCGGGAACATCGAACAGCCTAGCCTTGAACCCATCCTTTTTGAAGCCGCCTTCGAAGATGTCCAGCATGTTCCCATGACGGAAGTCGTCGGGTCCGGTCGCAATGACGAAACGGACTTTTTCGCGCGCATTTTTCCATTCCGCATCGGTGGCCTGCGATATGCCGTAAGGCGCTCCTTGGTCTCGGGCCAGCGGGACGGCGACGACGCGTGGAACTTCGCGCGGGAAGTTGGAGCCGCATGACTGAATGGTTGCATCGAAAATATCTGCCTGGTAAAAACCGAGATCGGAGGCGATGCGCGCTCCGCCGGAAATGCCTGCAGCATAGGCACGTTGTGGATCGATCTTGTATAGCTCCTGCATTTTGAGCGCGCCTATCACGGCGAGGCCCATGCGGCGTGACGTTTCACAGTTGTTCTCAGCTTTTTGGGGGCAGACGAACAGCAACCGTCTGTCTGCGAGCACCTTTTCCCAATCCTTAGGCACGGCTTTGATGTTGCCCGTGGCCGGGATGAAAACGATCAGGCCGAAAGGTTTTGTGCCATCGTAGTCAGCTGGAACATGGATCACATAAGGTTCGGTCTGGAGATCGATTTTGTAATCAATTCGCTGGCTGGGCGCGCTGATTTTTGGCAAGGCGCCCGGGAAAGCCTTGATGTAGTCCGCTCCGCAGAGGGTTGTGCTTAACATGAGGGCAATGATGGCAACAAGGATTTTCGAGTTCATGGGCGTATCGAGATTGGATTGGGTGAGTGTCGGTAGAATTTGTTCGCGATTACTGGAGAGTGACACAATCGATTTCCAGTTAGCCGCCATGAAAAAGGCGGAACCCTTTGCAGAGTTCCGCCAAATCTATAGTGCCGGGATTAACCGGCAAGCTGCGAGGTCGTAGGATTAATAACGACCGCGGCCACCGCCACCGCCGCCACCGCCGCTGCCGCCGCCGCTGCCGCCGCCGTAACCGCCACGGTCACCGCGATCACGGCCACCGCCGCCACCGCCGCTGCCACCGGCGCCGTATCCACCACGGCCACCGCCGCCGCCACCACCGCCGCCGTAGGCAGGGCGTTCTTCACGCGGACGTGCTTCATTGATCGTAAGAGGGCGGCCCTGGAAAGGCTTGCCGTTGAGCGCGGTGATGGCCGCGTTCATGCCTTCAGTGGAGTCCATGGTGACGAATGCGAAACCGCGTGGGCGGCCCGTGGTGCGGTCCATGGGAAGGGAAGCTTCGGTCACGGTGCCGTGTTGTGCGAACAGGTCGCGCAGGTCGTTTTCGGTGGTGTCGAAGGAAAGATTCCCGACATACATTTTGGTATTCATATGGTATAGTTGCGTAGTCTGGCTGCTTACTTCTTCGACTGTTCCCGCTAGCCGGGTTTCAAATCACCACTGAAAAATCACTTGATGACCTACCATATCTCGAATTCGACAGGCGCTATCGCCAAGCGGGTAATTCGATGATTTTGGAGAGAAAGCAACCTTTTTCTGGGATGCGACCGGGCCGGTGAATGGTCTGGCGGGAGAAGTGAGCGTTGGACAGCCTCGATTGCGCGGCCTATCTAAGACGCTTGAGAACTGAAATATTGAAAGCCACCGAACCCTTTTCCCCGTTCATTTTTGCCACCTGCCGGGCGGGTTCCGAGTCACTCTTGAAGGCGGAAGTCGCGCTGAATCACAAGAAGCTCAAGCCAGCGTTCATGCGCCCGCAGTTGGTTTCGTGGAAAAGCGACAAGTCCCTCGGTAGCGAGTTTGCTCTGCGCAGCATCTTCGCCCGCACCTCGGGGCTTTCTCTGGGGATGTTCGCTACGGTGGATGAAATCGCCCGGCGCGCGGCGGAGTTTTCCGGCGTCACTTTTCATTTGCACGCCTATCCCAGGATCGTGCCAGAGGATGGGGTGCTGGGCACGGCGTGGGAGCTGGTCGATGCGAAGCGCGAGGCGTTGGATGCCGCCTTGACGGCTGCGGGCGTATCGCTGCACCCTCCCGGTCGTCCCAAAATCGGAGAATGGGTGCTGGATGTCATCGTTGGCGAGGGAGATGAGCCTTTTTTTCTGGCGGCGCATTTGCACTCAAGCGAGACGCACCCGTTGCCCGGTGGACTTCCGCGTCTCGTGCTGCCGGAGGCTGCGCCCTCGCGCGCCTGGTTAAAACTGGAGCAGGCCCTGGCCTTTGCCGGCTTTGACAAGAACGGACTGCTCAAAAATAAGGTCGCGCTTGAACTCGGTTGCGCCCCCGGCGGCGCGACTTATGCGATGCTCAATCGCGGGATGCGCGTCATCGGAGTTGATCCGGCGGAGATGGCTCCGTGTGTGACGGAGTTTCGCGGCGTGCCTGGCGCATCGTTCACGCATCTGCCGGTATCGGTGAATGCCATCACGCGCAAGGACGTGCCCGCATGGCTCGATCTGCTGGTGTCCGACATGAATCTCGCGCCGCCCATCGCGCTGCGGCAGGTGGAGCGTATTCAGAGTTATGTCCACGCGCAGGCGCTCATCATTACTGTGAAGATCAATGATCCCGCGATGCAAATGCGCATCGATGACTTCATCAAGCACGTCCGCCATTTTGCGCCGGAGCCAGTGCGCGCGACTCAACTGCCCGCGAACCGCTCGGAGATTTGCATTGTGGCCGGGGAGTTTTGAAAAGGATTCAGACAGAAATCAAATCCACATCTCGCGTCACACGCACGGTGACAGCAGGAAGAGATTTTTTCTGTTTTATGCGATGAGCAACTTCGTCACGGACGACCTCACAAAGATCAGAATAGACCTGCTCCTCGTTCGGACCATGACAGACGCCGCCCAGATAGAGGTCGGGACAGTAACCGATGTAAACTTGATCCTCATCGGACCACTTCACGAAGCGATGGTAGCGGTCAGGATCTTTCATGGGTGCATTAAACAAATCACGGTTCCTTCGACTTGGCAATGGCTTCCCGCACCTGTCGTTCTTGGTAATGCCGGGCATCATCGCCCTCGGAGCCGCTGACGGTGATGACACCCTTCCAATTCGGATGCTTGAACTGACGGTGAGAACCATTCTGACGGTCCAGCACGAAGTCTGCCCGCTTCAGGTTGGCGATTAGTTCTCGGATTTTCTTCGGCATTGGTGCCGGATATTCAATTCGTATCGTCAGCTTGCCAGTAAATATTTTTCCTGGCCACATTTCTTCAAGTCATAAACGTAAAGCGATGAAACTAGATGCCAAGCGCCGTGGCACGGCTATGCGTATAACCTTTTATGAGTCATCAAACGCCGCCCGACCAACAGCAGCCTCTGAACTTCGACCCCGCCCGCGTCACGACGCCCGCTTATGTGGTGGACTTGTCATTGCTGAAGAAGAATCTGGAACTGCTGGCGAAGGTGCAGCGTGAATCAGGGTGCAAGGTGTTACTGGCGCTGAAAGGGTTCGCGATGTTCAGCACGTTCCCGCTGGTGCGGCAATATCTCAGCGGTTGCTGTGCGAGCGGATTGAATGAGGCGTTGCTGGCGCATGGGGAGTTTGGGAAGGAAGTGCATGTTTATTCGCCTGGGCTGAAGGATGAGGAAATGCAGCGCATCATTCCGATTGCGGATCATGTATCGTTCAACTCGCTGCGGCAATGGCGGAAGCACCGGCCTGCGCTCGATGCGGCGCGCAAAACTGGACACGCGCCGAGTCCGGGGCTGCGGGTGAATCCGGAAGTCTCGACGGTGGAAGTCGCGATTTATGATCCTTGCTCGCCGGGGTGCCGACTTGGCGTTCGCGCGGTGGAACTGGAGGATGCGGAACTTAGCAGACTCGATGGTTTGCATTTTCATGCATTGTGCGAACAGGGATCGGATGTGCTGGAGCGGGTTTTGTGCGCGGTGGAGAAAAGCTTTGCGCGATTCCTTGCCACAGTAAAATGGGTGAACATGGGCGGTGGTCATCACATCACAAAGCCGGGTTACGACGTGGACCTGCTGGTGCGTTTGGTGAAGAGTTTCCGCGAGCGTCACGGCGTGGAGGTTTACTTGGAGCCGGGTGAAGCCATCGGGCTGAACACCGGTTATCTGGTGACGAGTGTGCTGGATATCGTGGGCATCTCAGGCTTACAGACAGCGATTCTCGACACCTCTGCGACTTGCCACATGCCGGATGTCCTGGAGATGCCTTATCGTCCGCATATCATCGGCAGCGGCAGGGCGGGGGAGAAGGCGCATACTTACAAGCTCGGCGGCACCAGCTGTCTGGCGGGCGATGTGATAGGTGAATATTCTTTCGCGCAGCCGCTGGAGATTGGCCAGAAGCTGGTCTTCACCGACATGGCGCACTATACGATGGTGAAGACCACGACGTTCAATGGCGTGCCGCATCCCGACATCGACACTTATGATCCCGAGACTGACGAGCTGCGCGTGGTGCGACGCTTTGGGTATGAAGATTTCCGCAACAAACTTTCCTGAGGAGGAAGTGATAATGGATGAAAGTTGACATCGGGTGGCGTGACCGCTTTCATCATCGTCATGAAAGCTGCCCTTGTCCTTGCGTCATTCTTGTTAAACGCCGCACTGCACGCGGGCGCGCCGGCCACGGCGATGGTGATGAAAACGGAGAGCGCGTGGGACGGCGCTTTTTCAATCGATACGGGCTGGAGCCAGGATCACTTTGAGTGGACGATCGCGGGTGATTTAAACGGGCAGAATCCCAATGTCCTATCGGAGCTGGACTGGCGGCATCTGAACATCGTCACGATAGGCGCTCAGGCAGAGTTTACCTATCACAAAATCTGGCATCTCGAACTCAGCGGCGGCTATGGCTGGATCGTCAGCGGCGGCAATCGTGATTCGGATTACTACTTAAACAATCATTCGGGTGAGTTCTCGCGCTCCGTGGCTGACACAAGGGGGAGCCGGGTGGATGCGGATTTGGTTATTGGGCGCGATTTTCAAATCACTCCCAAGGTTACCCTCACTCCGCAGATTGGATTCACTTATCATCGGCTGCGACTGAATGACCGCGAGGGTGTGCAAGTGATCGACACGGAGTTCCATGATGTGGGGCCGTTCGCGGGGTTGGATTCGTTATACACTTCATCATGGTGGGGGCCGATATTTGGCTTACAGGCCAGGGTGCAGCTTGCTGAAAAGTGGCGCTGGCTGGCTGGCGCACGTTTTGAGCTTTTGAAATACAAGGCCAATGCCGACTGGAATCTGCGCCCGGATTTCATCAGCTTCCGCGACACGGCCAATGGCAATGGCTGGCTGTTGACGACTGGAGTCGAGTGGGATTTTGCTCAGCACTGGACGCTGGCGCTGCTGGGCGACTACAGCCACCGCCGAACGGGTTCGGGAACGGAAGACACTTTGCTCAATGATCAATCTCACGAACTTACTCGTTTCAATGGCGCGAGGTGGGATTCCTTTGGCGTGCGCGTCATCGCGACCTACCGGTTCTAAAATTCACGTTCATTTATTCGTTCCCACTACACCCAGCCCCTCAACCTCGCAGCTTTTCACACTCAATTTCCCGCAGAACCAATTCAAAAACAGCAGACATGACAATCTTTCCCATTCGTTGGCAAAATGCGGCTATCCTGTTCCTGATAACAGCAAGGATGCTGATGTCCGGCCCTAGGGAAAAGGAGTCTGAAATGATGGCGGATTACCAATGGTTCAGCGGATTTGGTTATCCCGACATTAAGAATATGCCGTTTATAAGATGCTACCCTGTTAATATCAACAAGGATGACGGGAAGACAGGTTTATTCGATCCAGGGGACAAGGATGAAGACGCCAGAGAAGAGAGAACACTGGGTGGCTGCTTTCTAATAAACGAGTCGCCCCGATTTTTTTCGACTTTCAGAATTGATCTGGAACATGCGGAACTGAATAAAACTGCTACGAACGAGGATGCCTGGATATTCAAGACTGAACCGGCAGATTTGCGCGCTCGAATGAAATATGAACTGCGTAAGTTCCATGAAAACAATAGAGACCCAAGATTTTTTACTTGTGGACTCAATCTGGAAACGAGGGCGCACTATTTTACGTTTGGATGGATGTGCGCACGGAAGGGCTTGGATGATCTTTCGGCACGTTTCTATGCTATCGCGCGATCCTTTTCCAAAACAATGATGGGTCACGAGAGATGGTCATTCAGGCAACTCGTGGAGAGCGAGCTGGGAGATTTTGAATTGTCCAAGGTGGTGTCTGGCTTTGGTGATCCGAGAATCAAGCGGCCCGAATTGCTGGCCCGCCTGCGCCGGGTGTCAGAACGTTTTTCTCATGCTCAATGCTTGGATGATGTCAAA
>JAYVOH010000308.1:0-8313 GCA_043758025.1 Verrucomicrobiota bacterium | reverse complement strand
AAGCAAAGGTGTGTCGTGGTCGATGTTGACGAATCGTGCTGCCATTGCTTCCGGTAGCATCAACGCCGTGCTTTGGCAAAGTCCGACAGGCTGCTAGTATCACAGAAAACTGACGGTGTGGCGTTCTGTGGCATGATTCCGTAAGACCCGCCGCTCCCAAACCACTGAACAGTCATCCAACCACCCTATGAATATTGATCCCGTGCCAGAACTCACCGATTCGGACATCCAGGCCATCCTCGACGCAGCGGACGTGATCCGCACCAAGGCTCCGTGGCGCAAGGCGATCTCCGGCACCGCCTCGAAACGCCTCTTGAAAACCATCGAGAGCACACTCATTCCCACTGGTTTGTTAATCTGTTTTTTGCTTACAATGGCAAACTGCACCGGACCCAATCAGCCGCTTCCAAAAACGCCGACCACACTGCATCTTGACCCTGCTGGTCGCGCAGTATTCAGAGATGGATTCCGCTCAGGACGGAATGACGAACAAAAACATCTCAGCGCCAACCACAAGCGGCATCTTTACCCATCTGCATTTGAGGAAGCATTTCGTTGCGGTTACATCACTGGCTTGACCTACAATTGGTTCGCCTTTGGCAAGGAAGACAGGATTCGTCGGGAATACCCCGGCTATCTCGATGCCTATTCCAAACAGCTCGTGGATTGGACAAGAACCACCGCAACGCCTGAAACAAACTGAGCCAAGATGCAATAGCCTTGCTGTCAGGCCATTATCCTTTGGCAGTCACACTGCAAGGTGTGTTGACACTCGCGCCAGAATGTAATGCGACAGAAGGCATACCATGCAAGGATAGGCTCCATGCAAGTGACAAAATTAATCAGGAAGGCTCCCATCCACATCGCCGCTGCGTTGCTATGCATCTCTGCCGCGCGCGGCGGAGATTCTGTAGCTGATTCCGCCAAAAAGAAGGACGAGCCGCCAGCATGGAAGCTCACGACGGGATGGTATCATTTTCCCAATGCCGCTGATGCCGGTGACTTCAACCTGCGCTACACATGGAAGGACGTCGGCAATTTCTGGTTCGGCTACTACCTGCCTGACAATCCGGATCCTGATCAATGGCGCGGCGGTTGGGACTCGCAGTTCGATCTTGGCGCAGTGCGAATCATGCCGTCGCTCCAAATCGCATCTGGGAATTTTTTCGGCGGCAGCTTCGGGGTCGAAACCGGCAAAAACTGGTTTGTCGGGGTGGGCTACGGCCGCACCAACCTTCATCCTTATGTGAACCTGAACTTTGACCCGAACGATTCCTACACCATCAATACAGGCTACCGCTGGGAGAATGGTGCCTCGGCAAGTGTGCTCTGGGTGCAGGACATCCGGCTGAATCCCGATGAAAAGCATCTCCACTTCGTTTACCGCACGCCACTGCCTAAAAGCCAACGTCTCACCCTCGACATTTTATTTAAAAGCGGCCTTATTAAGGACACCACCATCTACCGCGTCGGAGCCTCAGTCACCTATGACTGGCCGCGCTTCCTCGTCCGTCTGGCCTATGACCCCAAGGCCAATTTTAGCCCAGACGACATGTGGCGTTTCTCGGTGGGCACTCGTTTCTAAAAAGGCCCAAAGAGGCACTGCGAAAACTTTGCGATCTTCGGTTAGATAATGCGCAATTATTTATGACGCGGTGTTTAGGAGCCTGCATTCCTTCTGGAAAACACCCATCCACGATGCGCATTGATGGCGATCATTCTGCGGTGATCGCGAGCAAAAAATGGTCAAGCCTTAATTTTTTCCAGCAACCGCCTCATGAGGCCCGAAAAAGCTCGACCTTTTTCGGGAAAGCTTGAGCCTTTGCCCCAAAGCTAAAGGGTCTGGCGGAAAGGCGTAAGCTTCCGCGAGAAAAACTGGAGCATTTACCGCAAAAGCTCGACCTTTTGTCCAAAAGCTAAAAGGTCTGCCGGAAATGCTTGAGCTTCCGCCGGAAAAGCCCGACCTTTTGCGGCAGACGATGAAGGCATTCTGCCCGATGTTGCCCAGTCCACCACGTCCGTGCGCAGAGGTCTGAACACACCATCGTGTTAGCCGTTGTAGCCAATGCCAGCTTCGCCGCGCATGAAATGGTTGACTGCGTCCTCCAGCGAGGTGAAACGATCAATGCGCCCGACTTTGTTCTCCAGACCTTCTGTGCGTAACATGTCACGCACCTCCGAGTGGGCATCAACGAGGTGAAGCCCCACTCCGATTTCCTGGAGGTCATCGTGCAGCATATTAAGCATGTCCGCGCCGGCCATATCCACATAGGGGGACGTGCCGAGGTCGCAGATCACAATCTTTGGCACTTGGGGCGCAGAACGCACGTGCTCCAGCACTGTGTCATGAACATGCTCGGCGTTGAAGTAGACCAGATCGGACTCGACACGAACGAGCACCGCGCCGGGGACCAGCAGATTGTCAGGATGACGCTCCATATCGGAAAACCGCCGAGCGCCAGGGATTCGGCCGAGGAAGGCGATGTGCGGCTTCGCCACCCGGCGCAGCAGCAGCACCAGCGAAATGATCGCGCCGATCAGCACACCGCGTAGCAACCCGGAGCAGAGCACTCCGACCAGCGCGCTTACTGCAACGATAAACTCCCCACGAGCCACCCGCCAGAGGCGACGCAGAAGGGACACATTAATCAGACTCGCGACTGCGACCAGCACGACAGCGGCCAGCACCGGCTGGGGCAGGTCTCGCAATACGCCGGAGAAGAACACGGTGACGATAAGGAGGATCACTCCCGCAAAAAATCCCGACAATGGAGTGCGCCCGCCGGCCGAGTCGTTGACCAGCGATTGTGACATGCCGCCGCTCACTGGAAAGCCCCGTCCAAGACCGGAGGCAAGATTGGCGGCAGCCAACGCGAGGAACTCCTGATTGGGATCTACACGCGTTCCTCTCTTCGCAGAAAAGAGTCGCCCGACTGCGGCGGTTTCCACTGCAGCTAGCAGGAAGCACGCAAGCGCCAAGGGGAGAAGTTCGTTCAATTCCTTCAAGTCAACCTGGGGAATACCGGGTCGAGGTAATCCCTGTGGCACATCACCAAGTAACTTCACACCGCGCTCATCGAGTCCGAACCACGACGCGCATAGGATCCCACCGACCACCACAAGCAATGCAACAGGACGATGGGTGAAGAACACTTTCCCAATAACAAGGATCGCCAGCGCCACGAATCCCGTCATCATCGCCGCCGCATTTGACTCATGGAGATGCGAGAAGAAATGCCCCATGCGACTCCAAAAATCACCACCGTGAACCCCAGCAAATCCAAACAGCTTCGGCAGTTGAGTGCTCGCGAGATAGAAGGCCACTCCAGTCTTAAACCCCGCCATTACGCTTTCCGAGACAAAGTTCAGAATCCCGCCCAGCTTCACGAGCGAAGCGCCCAGCGCGAGCAAAGCCACCAGAACCGCCGTCGCAGCCGCGAGCGCTGCGTAGCGTGAGGCGTCTCCGCCAGAGAGCGAACCAAGCGACGTTCCCAACAACAGCGAGATCGCCGATGTGACGGACACAATGGTTAGTCGCGAGCTGCAGAAGACCCAGAAGACCAGTGCGGGGAAGAGTGCGGCATACAAACCCGCTTGCGGAGGAAGTTGCGCCAGGGAGGTGTCGCCGATTGCCGCAGGAATCACGTATGCCGCCAGAGTAACCCCCGCAACAAGATCCGCGCGCAGCCATTCGGCACGATACTGGGGAATCCAGGCCAGCACTGGAAAGATGCGCCGCAGGGTAGAACCAGAGGCAATGTAGTCGGCAGACGCGTTCATCGAAAGAAGATACTTTGCTTTCCCCGTCGCGATGCAATGGTAATTTTCAAGTAATGTTTTCCACTACGAAGCCTTTCCTGCCGCAGATTTGGCGATTGATTTGCCATGTAGCAGAACTCGACCATCCTCCGAATTATGAATCATCCCAAAATCACTAGCATCAAGGAGAAGATGGCAGCAGGCCAAGCGTTGCGCAAAAAATTGGGGCGCACAAACCATTCGGGCTTTAGACGAGCGGATGCTAGCACGGACGTGCTTTCCAGCGTGAAGAGGGCGAATGTGGGGCGGGTTCCAGGATTGATACCATTGAAAATGGGACGGATGGCACTATCCCCGTTCTCATTTTTTCGGGGCTCAGCGCCGCTCATGGCCAAGGACCTCTCGACCCTGCCAGTGTCGGGATTGAAGGTTCAAATTTGCGGTGATGCCCATGTGCACAATCTCGGAGCTTATGCTGCGCCTGACGGCCACCTCGTTTTTGACCTCAATGACTTCGACGAGACGATCCCCGGGCCATGGGAATGGGATGCAAAGCGGCTGGCATCCAGCATCGTGCTCGCCGGCAGAGAAGCGGGCTGCAGCAACGCCGTGTGCTCGCAGGCTGTGCAATCCATGGTGCGCTGCTATCGCGCATCAATGCATGAGTTTTGCCAGATGTCCGTTCTTGAGTTGACGCGGTTTGAAATCCGGCGCGTCAATGCCACGCCCGCCGTAAAGGACATTCTGCACAAGGCCGAGCGGGTCACACCCGCCCGAGTGCTCTCGAAGTTAACTGTGAACGTTAAAGGATTGCCTCGATTCCATGACAGGCCCCCGGTATTAAGACATGTGCCCGCTTTGGTTGCAGCGCAGGTGCTAAAGGCTCTGAGGGACTACCGGGCAACGCTTGGGGCCAATCGGCAGCTGATTTTCGACTCATATACCCTGGTGGACGTGGCATTCAAGGTGGTCGGCACCGGAAGCGTCGGCACACGCGACTATGTCGTTTTGCTCTTGGGCAACGGTATTGGCGACCCGCTGTTTATCCAGGTGAAGGAAGCCATCGCATCATGTTATGAACCATTTCTTCCCAAGGCGCATGTTATACACAATCATGGCCAGCGCGTGGCCCAGGGACAGCAGAGGATGCAAAGCGTGAGCGATCCCTTCCTCGGCTGGACGACGATGAAGGACCGTCACTATCTGGTTCGGCAACTTGCCGATCACAAGGCGTCGCTTGATCCTCAAGACTTGAAGCGCGGGGTGCTCTTGGATTACTCGATGGTTTGCGGCGAGGTCTTGGCCAAGTCCCACGCTCGCACAGGTAACGCTGGAATGCTTGCAGGTTATGGCGGTAACTCAGACAAGCTTGACAAGGCAATTGCATCGTTCGCGCAAGCCTACGCCGACCAGACGGAGCGGGATTACGCGAAGTTCATGAAGGCCATCCGGTCCGGCAAGATAAAGGCAGAAAAGGGGTTCATCCGGGAAGTTTGAGTCTTAGGGGACAGAATTGAGAAGGAACTAGAATTCTGGGGATGCTTGGGCCTTGGCGGGTTACGAAAGGCAAAGCCAAATGCAGTTTGGGTGAAATTCTGCTCATACATTATGAAAGATAAGGCCAATGGATACGTTTATATCACACATTATTAACGGTTTACATAATTTTAATGGCCACAAACCGACTCCGCACATAGCACGAATATGATGCTCGCAGCCCGACCTGGCTTCAGCGCATTCTACTTCCTTGCGATTCATACCACCAGACACTCTGCTTTGCTGTTCATTTCCTTTCGGACTCAAACTTCCCGGATGAACCTGAAAAGGTTACGTTTTGAGGTCATGTTCGAGCAATCAAGACTGCGGAAAGCCGTGAAGCGCCCTTGGGCAAGAGGATTTGCTTTCGTTTCTGTGTGTCACGAAGCCTTGATGGCAACTGCACGATTCAACGAAGGCGAACTAACTCCACATTGCGCGATCCAACGTTCGGTAATTGATCGCTTCGAGCACATCATTGCTGCGGATGCGTTCCGCACCTTCGAGATCAGCTAGCGTGCGCGCAACTTTGAGGATGCGGTCGTGAGCGCGGGCACTGAAATTCTGTCCCGTCATTGCTTGTTCGAGAAATCCCGCTCCATCGCTGTCGAGCTCGCAGTGCTTGCGAATGAGACGCGGCCCCATGGCGCTGTTGGTATTCATGCCTTTTTCCTTTGCGAAACGTTCGCGCTGGATCATGCGTGCGTTTTCCACTCGTTGGCGAATCGCTTCTGAACTCTCCGTGATTTCGTTCGACGACAGTGTCTTGTATTCCACAGCTGGCACCTCGACATGCAAGTCTATTCGATCCAATAATGGACCGGAAATACGTTGGCGGTATTTTTGAATCGATGCGGGTCCACAGCGGCACTCTCTTTTCAGGTCTCCGTAGTAGCCACACATGCAGGGATTCATCGCCGCCACGAGCATGAAGCGCGCGGGGAAAGTGATGGAGCCGACCGCGCGACTGATGGTGACTTTACCATCCTCCAGCGGCTGACGCATAACCTCCAAGGTGCTGCGCCGAAACTCCGGCAGTTCATCGAGGAACAAAACGCCGTTGTGGGCGAGACTGACTTCGCCGGGGCCGGGATTGCTCCCGCCGCCGAGCAGCCCGGCATCGCTGATGGTGTGATGCGGCGAGCGAAACGGGCGCGTCGCGATGAAGGCGCAAGTCTCACCCAGCAGTCCGCCGGCGCTGTGAATCTTCGTGGTATCAATCGCCTCTTCCTCGCTCATGCCGGGCATGATGGTGGGGATGCGTTTGGCGAGCATGGATTTGCCAGTGCCTGGAGGTCCGATCATGAGGATGTTATGGCCGCCGGCGACGGAGACTTCGATGGCGCGCTTCGCGTCCTGCTGTCCTTTGACCTCATTGAAATCGATTCCGTAAGATGCATGGGCTTCAAAAAACTCCGACGCCCGGCAAGGCTCCGGCGCGATCGCTTTGTCGCCGCGCAGGAATTCCACGGCATCGCGCAAATTATCCAAGCCGATGACTTCGATTCCCTCGACTACGCTGGCTTCCACGGCGACGCGTTTGGGAACGAGAATTTGCCGCCGTCCCCGCGCGCGGGCCTCCAGCGCAGTGGCGAGAACGCCGCGCACGGGACGCAGTTCGCCGTTGAGCGCAAGTTCTCCGACGATGCAACATTCCGCGAGGCGTTCGATTTCCAGATGTTCGCGCGGCGCGACAATCGAGAGCGCGATAGGCAGATCGAAGCCCGGCCCCTCTTTGCGCAAATTGGCGGGCGCGAGGTTCACGGTCAAAGTGCCGCTGGTGGGCGCATAGAATCCGCACGCACGCAAGGCGGACAAGACCCGGTCACGACTCTCTTTCACGGCGGTGTCTGGCAGTCCGACGATGCTCATGCGGAATTGCAGACCGGGCGATTCGCTCGACTCGATTTCCACCTCCACGGCGTTGACGCCCAGAAGCGTGGCGGAAAATGTGCGGGCGATCATCTCCGCTCCCTTAGCACCGGATTTGCGCTAGGCGAAGGAAAAACGATTTGGGAAAATACATCACGCTTCCCAGCCGCGCCCGGCTTGCGCTCGCGGGCGACGGTTAGCATCTGATCTCGCTGGACAAAGTTATCAAGACCATGCGCGACACTGGCCGTGAGATGAGTTCTAAATATAAGGAGACATCCCGTGGAGGACTTGCCGAGAGCGTAGCTGAATGTTGAGCGGGGAGCCGCACCTGCTGTCAGAGCATTGATCAACGAAATAAAACACCGCACAAATTTACACGATGAAAACAAAACCATTCTGCATTCTTCTCCTCACGACACTATTAGCCGTTCAAGCGCAGGGAAAAGACGAAGAGGCTCAAGTCAAACAAGCTGCGGCCATCATGGAGCGCTTCAAGTCCATGCCTGAAAAGGAAATTCCCCGCGAGGTGCTTCGCGATGCGAAAGGACTCGCGATCCTCACCGTCACCAAGGGCGGCTTTGTCATCTCCGGCAAATACGGGCAGGGCGTCATCGTCGCGCGCACGGCCGATGGCTGGTCGGGGCCAGCGTTCATCCGCACCGGCGGTGTCGGATTTGGTCCACAGATCGGCGGTTCGGTCACGGAATTCGTGTTGGTTCTGAACACGCCGGAGGCCGTCGCAGCATTTTCCAAAAACACCAACGTCCAACTCGGCGGTGCCATCAGTGTGGCAGCAGGACCTGTCGGACGCAGCGCCGAGGCCGGTGTCATGACCAAGGCGGCGGTTTACAGCTACAGCGTCAGTCAGGGGCTTTTTGCCGGGGTATCGCTTGAAGGCACTGTCATTAAGAGCAATACCAAGGGCAATGAACGCTATTACAATGCTGCGGTGAGCGTCGAGGAGATTCTCAAAGGAAAAGTCACGCCACCTGCCACTGCGGTGGAACTTATCAAGAGCCTTTGAGCTAGTGCCATTCAAGCAGTTCCGCTCAGATGGAGCGAATCCCGGTTCATCCGTTAGATTAGCGGTTGAAATTTGAGCTTTGGCCAGGGTCACGGCCCGGTTACAGATAAAACTTGGCA
>JAYVOH010000307.1:0-8322 GCA_043758025.1 Verrucomicrobiota bacterium | reverse complement strand
ACGATAGCGCCTTGCGGGTCTTTGATCACGGCAACCTGGCCAACCGTGGGAACAGTCACGGGTCCCATGAGCTTGGTGGCCTTTAACTTCAGTGCATCGGCAAGCGTCGCCGCGATGTCTTCCACGGCGATGTAGGGGATCCACATGGAAGGCATGCCCGCGTTCTTTGCTTTCATCAGGCCAGAGACGTTTTCGCCGTCCGCCTGGAAGATTTCGTATTCCAGATCATCGGCAAACGGAACGGCCTCCCACCCAAGGAGGTCGGTATAGAAATTGCGTGAGCCCTTGATGTCCTGGGTCACCAGCTCGTTCCAGGCAATTTCGCCGGGCAAATAATCAGTATCTTCAAAATCGTCCTTCATGAGTTTATGTTAGTTGGGTGGTTTTTTTTATCGGTTCCGTAAAGCTGATCCGATGCCTGAGAAAACAGTCGCGGATGCCCGTGGAGGGAGTGGCGGCAGCATTAGCAGATTTATGGACAAGGCAACCCCCGATTTAACATAAAATGCTCACTGCGCCGGTTGAAGCCGTTTCCAGCGCGCATAGTAAAGCAGGAAAACTGCAGGGCCAAAGGACAAAAGCATCACGGAAAGACCCATGGTTATGCCAAAAAACGTGAAGAGGCCGGCGCAGCAGTCCGCGCGTCCCCGGGCCACAATGTGCGAAGGCACCGCGACCAGTAGCTCCAGGATGCTACCGCGCAACAACCAGCGCGATTGTTGGGTGACAACATCCATAGGTTCTTTTACCCGGCTGATGCGGAAGAACACGACCGCCCAGACGATCCAGGAAATAACCGCCGCGCTAATTGTCAGCCAGGGCCAGGTGCTGTGTTGAATCTTCAGCAACTCGACTAACGCAACGCCACAACCCAGGGCCAGGCACGCCAGCCAGAAACCCGAAACGATCACCGGCAACCAGATGGAAGCGCGCGAAACCGGCCTGCCTACAGTCAGCCGCACCGGAACTCGCAGGAAAAAATATTGGCTCAAAGCAATAATTCCAAGTAGCGCCCAATATAGGCCTTGAGCATAGACATCCCATGGAAGCTTGATGCCATCTTTGGTGATATCAGAAGCAAAACACGCCAACAAAACCGGCAGCGTGATCACGATGAACAGTGCGACATAGAGCGCGGAAACCACGATTCCCCAATGAATCCACGGACGGTTGCCTTGCGATATGGCGTTGTTGTTTGACATGCTGTTACCCGCTCAGTCCCTTTTAACTTCCCTCAATACATAGCGTCAGCGCATCACGCAAGATGGCCGCTGTTTCATCATCAATAGCGGGCGCGTTGAGCAATGCCAGCGTGACCATCCCGAAACGTGTCGGGCAGGGAAGGACGCTGAGTTCGCGATCATGACCCAGCCGGGAGTGGATTACTGCGGCAGGTCTCGTCATGGCTTGAGGCGCTGATCGCAGGCTGGCACTCACGGCAAGTATGGCCGAGAGGGCAAGCTCGCTGCGGGACGCTCCGCCCCAGAGCATGTCGCCGTGATCGTCCATCAACAGGATGTCTTCACAGGGCACGATCTGGGAAGACCATTTCATGAAGGCTGCCAGCCTTTCAGAGATAGGGCCACCCAGCGGAAGAAAGGGCGCAGGTTTGGGAGTCGCAGCAGGGGCGGGGGCGGCGGACGGCGGTGGTGAAAGGGAAATGGTTATGGGTAGCCGGGCAGCCGGGACTGACGGCACTTCAACTGCCACTTCATCAGGCTGTTCTTTGATTTTCTGCACGGGTGCCACGATCACTCCTGCGTTCATCGCCCGCTCCCGGATGGAACGGAGTTTTTCCCGTATGTGTCCGATCTCCGGTGCTGCCACCTGTCCTGCGTTTTCAATATTATCCGGCGCGGGAGCATCAAGGGAATCCGCCAGCTGGTTGAACGCAGATGCGGTTTTTGGTGCTGTCGATTCGCCCGCTATGTCGGGCAGGGTATTGATGTCCCACGACGGTGATTCGTCGATTTCGAGGGGCCCGCCAAGCTGAGCGGCGAGTTTGGCGATTTCTTCAGGGTCAATCCAGGAGACTTGCATGGCCTTGTGTTTGTTCTTTGTGTGCGGGCAATCCGATGCGTTCCTCAAGCTCGGCGGCGATCTGGTCAAATAAAAGCGCAACGGGCGGCGGGTTTTTTCGCATCAGGGCGATGGGCATTCCCAGTGCGCTGGCTTCAAGGAAAAGCCCGTCGCGTGGGATGGCTTGTTTGAAAAGGAGGGCAGGGGGAAGCATCTGGCGCAACTCGCGAGCGACCTTCACGCTCGCGTCATGGCCAGCGGAAAGCATCGTCAACAAAATGCCCGCCACACGCATGGGCGAGCCTTCAGAGCGGAAGCGGGCCAGAGTCTCCAACAGCAGCGGAATGGAGCGCACAGCAAGCGGCTCGGACTGCTGCGGGATCATCACCCAGTCACTGCCGCGCACGATGATTTCCGTGACTCCGCCCAATCCGGCTGCGGTATCCAGAAGCACGCAATCAAAACCAAGCAGATCAATCTGCCGCAACAAATCGGCCAGCTTCTCCGGCGCGCGATCCAGCCTGGCTCCCGAGCACATGAATTCAGTGGAATTGCCGCAGGGCAAGATGCTCAACTCCGGCAGGCGGGTCGGCAGTATGTGCGGGCGGACTTCGCCGCCATGAACCAGAAAATCATAGAAGCCGCGCCGCTGACGGGTGCTGCGCGAGAGGGAAAGTCCGATGCCGCCCTGAGGGTCAGTGTCCACAACGAGCGTGTTCCATCCGCGTCGCGCGAGGGAATGCGCGAGGTTGATGCAGACGGTGGTTTTTCCGACTCCTCCTTTCTGGCTGGCTGTGGCTACGGCGATCACGGGTTGGATGTTAGCCAAGGTAGCGCCGTTTGCATGAAGAATGATGCTTGTGATGCAATATTTATCGCGCCCTCAGATTTTGCGTGCCGCGAGTCTATCGGCAGCGGCGCTGATCCATGCCCGATCCGGTCTCGAATAAGGCCGGAAAGTTTCCAGATAGCCTTCGTGCTCGTTGTAAAACAGCGCACGATGCAGTCCCAGTCCGCTGGCCTTGGGCGAGTCAATCAGGCTGGCGGAATCATTCGCGCTCATCTGGAAGACGACGCGCATTTCGAATTCACTCAATGCCTTGCGGCTGATTGCGCGGTTCACATTGTTGAAGGTGTCCACGGTGACGATGAGATGGATGCCGAGGCTGCTGCCTTCGCTGATGACCTCGTTCAATTGGGAGCCGGGATTGCTGCCGGAGTCGTCTGAGGAGAAACTGAAATCATCCTCGTGGCGAAGTTTCTTGAAGCGATGCAGGCCGTTGATAAAGAGAAAAACGGACGGCGCTTTGCCGGCATGCTCCGCGTCACCACTGCGGATTTTCAGTTCCGCCGCGATCTCATGCATGGTTTCGGCGATGTCCTGGCCGCGCACGACACTGACTGCGTGCGGTATCGCCGACGTGATGCTGTTCATGAATTCCTCATCGGGCGAACCGGCGGGAGCGCTATTGAAGATGATAAACTTCGCGCTGCCCACAGGATGCTGCACGGCGAGCGAGAGCAGTGCTATGCCCAGCATGGAGAGCGTGACCTCATCGCGCTGGCCGACCACGAGAAGATGATTGCCGCTCTGTCTTTGAAACACGGCGGCGGTCGGGCCTTTGATGGAATTCGGCGCGCCCAGCCAGCATCGCGCGGATGATGGAGCGTCTGTAGGAAGGGTGCTGATGGCAGATTGTAAAAGCGCATTCTCGGCGATGTCGGCTGACGTATTGCCTTCAAAAACGATGGGGCCGGGATGCTGATCGTGTTTTTCCAAGGCGACCTCCCGGACCTTGTCGAGCCAGGCGTCGCGTTCGTCATCCGGCAACCATACGACCTGAAAGGGATTGTTGCCCGAGACGGCCCCGCCCGCGTCATTGTAAATGCCCTCGCCGGGCCGCGAGAGAAGTCGCGGCGCAGAATTGCTGTCATCCATGATGAGATAGGCGTCGGCTTCATTGCATTGCAAGGCCACGCGGATTACCATCTGTCCCAGCGTCGCGCGCGCCAGCGTGTAAGCGCCGCCGAGACTTTGGGAGCCGAGCAACACGTGAATACCGAACGCGCGCCCCTGTCGAACGATGCGGTCAAAGAGCAGTGAGGCGGTCTGGGCGATTGTGTCGTCTTCGACAAAAAATTCCTGAAACTCGTCAATGAGCAGCAGTGAACGTGGCATCGGCTCGGAGCCGCCGGCCTTTTTATAACCGGCCACATCCTGCACACCCAGGTTGCGGAACAAGTCCCCGCGTCGCTTCAATTCCTCGTCCACCCGTTGCAGAACGCTGAGCGCAAATTCACGGTCGCTTTCAATCGCGACCACGCGGGCGTGAGGCAGCCGTTTTGAGGCGTAGCATTTGAACTCCACGCCTTTCTTAAAATCGATGAGGTAGAACTCGACCTGATCCGGGCTGCAGGAGAGCGCGAGATTCGTGATGATGACGTGGAAGAGCGTGGACTTGCCGGAGCCGGTCTTGCCCGCGAACAGCGCGTGTTGCCGCGTGTCTTTGCCGATGGCGAGATATTGCAGCTTGGTTGCGCCCGTGCGTCCGATGGGGATGCGCAGTTCGCTGGTGGTTTCGTTGCTCCACATCTCGATCGGTTGGGGCGCGATCTGGCTGAAGGGCACTTGCACGCGGTTGGAATCAATGCTGCTCTTGCCGATCTTGGTAATAAGGCTAACGGCGAGGCCGACATCGGGCGGGGCATCGAAAACCAGCGTGGCTCCGCTTGCGGACTGCTCTTTGTTGAGGAAAAACAGACCGTGTTCACGTTGCAGGCAGACACTGTTTTTTCTCAGTTCATCAGGCGCGAATCCGTCGGGGAGGGGATGGCGCTGATCCCAGTGAATGAGCGTGAAGACACCGCAGCGCGGGCCGCTGGTGGCGATGCTTTGCAGATGCCGGGCCGCGTTCTCGCTGAAGCCAGCCGGGAAATCTGCGATCACGAGAAAGTGATATTTCTCCGCGACGCTTCCGGCGCGCTCGTTGTATTCCGTGATGTTCGCGTATTCGTTGCGCAGATACATCTGGATGACCTTTTCGATGTGCTCGCCGAGTTCGGAGAGGCGTTCCTCAATCTGATCGCGCTGGGTCCAGATGCGGCGGTTGATGAGACTTTCCTCGTAATCGGAAAGATGCATCAGTCCGGCGAAACTCTGTCCGAGTCCGACGGGATCTATAATCGTGAAGCTGATTTTTCCCGGTGGCGTGGTCGTGAGCAGACGGAGGATGATGTTGTTCATCACGCTGGCCGCGCTGGAGTCGCCGGACTCGCTGGTTTCAAAGAGCAGTGATCCCTGATCCGGGAATGTCAGCGAGAGCGGAATGGTGACACGGGACGCACAGGGCAATGCCAGCCGCCGTTCTGCTGAGGCATAGGCCGACAAATCAATATCGAGGCAGGCGAATCGCGTGGCGTGAGTGAAATTCTCAGGCGGCGTCCAGGCATCCACCATGCTCGCATTCCACTCGGGGAATTGCGCCGTGGTCACGGCCTTCATCGCCTCGATGTCGTGGGACAGGGGAGTCATCTCCTGCTTCCAGCCCGTCTCCAGTTCAGTCCAGCGCGACGATTCTTCTGCCGTCAATGCCGCCATTTCATTATCATAATTTTCCGTGGCGGACTGGCGCCGCAGTTCAGCTTCGCTGTTCCATTTTTGCAAAATCGTCGTGCGCTCCTTGGTGATCTGGCTGAGTTTCCGATGCAGCACTTCATCTAACTTGGCGATAACCCGCGGCAGTTGGCTCTCGATTTTTTCCCTGGCATTCTTTTTGAACTCGGCCTCCATTCCGCCCACTTTTTCCCGCTGCTGCTGGATGTCGGAGAAAGCGGTTTCGTAGTCCTCCTGAATGCGCTGACGCTCCTGAGTATGGCTGGCTTCGGACGCAGCGCTGCACCCGTCATAAATTTCATTGGCCTCCGCCAGCGCATCTGCAACGGCTGTGGCGGCGGGTTTGGACTGGCCTTGTCCCATGAAATATATTCCGCAAGCCAGAGCCAGCAATACAGCCGTCACGATCCCGACCGTCACGGAGGCGGGCGAGCCAAGGTGCACCGCGAACGCCAGCGCCCCGCCGATCACGAGGATGATCGCCACCAGCGCAGCCAGCGGCACGGCACGGAAAACGCGTGGCCAGAGAAACTGATCGAATCTGGCGAGAGTTTCTCTCGCGGATTCGATGTTAGTTTGAAGCCTTTCAAGCAGTTGATACTGGTCTTCATTCGTCGCTGTCGTGGCGGTTTTCCGGCGGAGAAGTTGCGCATACGAACCGAAAGCGGCGAATGATTTTCGCGTGCGCTTGTCCAGTGCTGTCAGCGAAGTTTTCAGTTCGGACAAAGCGCTCGCAAACTCTTGTGCTTCTGCATTCACGACTTCCAGTTCCGCAGCCTGTTTCTTTTCCAGGCGGAACCGCTTCATCTGCAAGCTGCCCAGCCATTTGGCGCGCTCTTCATTCGTGCGCTTGGTGAGATTGCCCAGGCCCACGGTCTGCGCCCGCTGCGCTTTCGTGCGACGCGCTTCTCCTATTGCCAGAAAGCGCGCATTTTCCGCGTGGAAATTGGCGTTCATTTCATCGGTCTGAGCGATGAGCGCGTCGTCGATCTGACCGATGACCTCCTGGTGTCTGCGGTTCAGCGCATAACGCCGCGCCAGCATATCTCGCGTGAGATGATCCTCGCGCTTCGCAAACTCGGAAGTCGTCTTTTGCAAACGGCGCAGAAGATCCAGGCTTAGGCTGATATGCAAATTCATGGAGTCACTCACAGTCTTTACGGGCCTTTCTCAGGATGATGTCAATTTCCTCGATGACCGTCTTCGCTTTCATCACGAGATCGGGCAGAGGTTCCACGAAGCGATGCTCGAACTCCCGGCTTTTCGCATCGCGCCAGTAAGTCTGCGTGTGCCGCCATTGGATCATGATATCCTGCACCGACTGGCTCAGATTGGCGGCGCTCACACGGGTGCTCATGCAGATGCCTCCGGTTCGGGTGTCAGACTGGGCGCTGTGGTTTCGGCGTAGGATTCCAGAGTCTTTTGCGCCTGCGATAGAAACGCGATGCCATGCGGGATTTCGTGTTCAAGAAAATGGCGCAAAGCCTCCAGGGTGCGCGTCAGCGGCTCCGTCATGCCGTCGAAATCCCGGTTCCAAGCTTTCACGCGGCGCAGCTTTTCCTCAGCCTCATCCAGTGCGTGTTTCGCCTTGCGCGCCGCCGCCTGCTGCGCGGAAGGGATGTCGATGAACTCGGAGAGCCGGGCCGTGAGCAATTCCTGCTGGGCGCGATCATGAACCTTCTTCCATTTCCGCACCTCGCCCTCCCAATGCTGTCGCTGATCGTTCTGAATCCATTGGCGGGTGCGCTTCACTTCATCGCCCACCATGTCCAGAGAGCGGCGCGCCTTGGTTTGGAACATGATCGTGCCGGAGCGGAATGACTCCAGCGCATCGATGGAAGTGACCTTGACCTGTTCCGCCATATCGCTAGCGCTGGTCGAGATACTCTTCAATGCGCTGCGCCTTCCGCAGCAGGAACGGTGTGTGCTTTTCGGAAATCTCCATGAACTTCTTCAGCACTTTCATGGTCGCCACAAACTCCTCGGCAAATTTTTCCTGCTCCTGATCCTGCCAGGTGCTCCCCAGGGCGGAGAAGCGCGCCTGAAGCGACGCTGCCCGGTTCTGCACATCGTCATTGAAGCGCTTCAATTCCTTGGCAAAGCGCCGCACTTCCTCCGGTTCCATGATTGCCTGGGCCATAAGACCGCCAGCCTAGCATCGCGCACGGACACTGCAACGGTGGGATTTCGCCGCGTGAACGGGCATCACACTTCGGCGTGATAAGAAATCCGCGCGGGACCATGCCGGACGGCACCAGCGCAGTGACTCACTTCATCAACTCATTCAGCAAGGGCTGCATGGATTTCGCCCAGATTTCATATCCGGCGGCGTTGGGGTGCAGTCCGTCGGGCATGATGTCTTTTGGTATCTCGCCCTCAGCATCGAGGAACTTGGAAGTGAGATCGAGGTAGCGGGTTTTTTTGCCGTCATCGTATTTGCTGATGATCTCATTGATGGTGGTGACGGCCTTACGGCGCGGGGAATCTTTCTCGTTGCGCGGGAAAACGCCCAGAAGCAACACCTTGGTTCCCGCAAGTTTTTGATGAACGGTGTCCACGATTTTTTGACGCCGGCAGCAGCCCATTCAGGCTTCTAGCAGCCTGTCGGACTTTGCCAAAGCACGGCGTTGATGCTACCGGAAGCAATGGCAGCACGATTCGTCAACATCGACCACGACACACCTTTGCTT
>JAYVOH010000306.1:0-8342 GCA_043758025.1 Verrucomicrobiota bacterium | reverse complement strand
TCAAGTCCTTCGCAAACTACATGACCCCGGATGTCGTAACTGGGCAGGTCATCGACCGGCTGAAGCGACGCGAGGCGGACGAGAAGCCGTTCATCATTTTCGCTTTCTATTCATGCACCCATCTGCCTTACAAGACGCCGCGCGAGTTTGCCGAGCTGTGGGCCGATCCCGCCTACAATGGCGTGCATCAGCACCAGCTTGCGCTCAACGTGGACGAGTTCATCGGCAATGTGGACATCGGGAAGAAGTGGGAGACGCTGCCCCAGCCAGAAGTAGATCAGATCGTCGCGCTTTACGACGGTTGCACGCGCATGTTTGACGGCTGTGTGGGTCGCGTCATGACGGCCCTCGATCAATCTGGACTCAAAGACAATACCGTCGTTCTCATCACCGGCGATCACGGCGACGACCTGTTCGAGCCGAATGTCACCTTCGGCCACGGACTTACCTTTAACGGCGGCGACCAGAACAACAACATCCCCTGCATCATGCGCGTGCCCGGCCTGGAAAAGACCGGCGAGAAAATCGGCAAGATCGTCCGCTCGCTGGATTTTGCGCCCACTTTGCTCGACCTTGTCGGCATCCCGGCGGACCCCCGCTTTGAAGGAAAAAGTCTGGTGCCCTACATCAAGGACGCCAATGCCGATCTCTCGCTGCCGTGGTTCGGTGAAACCAGTTATCTATTTTTCCGGCGCAAGATTCCCGGAGAGGAACCGCTCTACATTCCGCCGATGGACGAGACCACGACCATTGACCCCGAGTTCGACTTCCACTTTGTCTTGAAGGACAAGTATCAATCCGACGTGCTTCGAACCAAGGAGCGCTGCCTGCGCACCGAGCGCTTCAAGCTTGTTTACACGCCCGGCATGGACGGCCCCATCTACCGTCTGTATGACACGGTGGAGGACAAGCATTGCGAGCGCGACGTGAAGTCAATGTTTCCGCAAGTCTTCGCGCGCATGAAAGCTGCCTTGCATCGCTGGATGGACGATCACCAAGAAACGCCCGTGAAGGAAATCTTCGCAGGCGAGGATGAGTTCGCTATTCAGCCGCAAAGTTGATCACCCCTTCAGCGACATCAGATAGCTGAACAAATCCGTCACCATCTCCGGCGGCAAGGCATCAAGGATACCTTCCGGCATCAGGCTGCGACGAATGTATTTCGTGCCGCTCACGTCCCTTTTTGAAATGCGTTTGTCGGGCAGACCGGGCTGACGGACGATGAATGCATCCTTGTCTTCATTTACGAAGAACGAGTCCACGATATCGCCGTTTTTTAACTCCACTCGGAAGATGCGATAGCCTGCTTCCATCGCGGCATTGGGTGTGATGATGTTTCGCAAAAGTGCCTCCACACCCATCGTGCCCGCGCCGCTGATGTTCGGCGCGAGGTTGCCGCCCTGACCCTGGATCAGATGGCATCCCATGCAGATGCCTGCGACGAGCTTCCCCTTGGCAGCATCACCGCCGGGTTTTTGCGCGAGTTCGCGAAATTTGGCGAACTTGGCGTCGAGTGATTTTGCTTCCTCTGGCGTGAGCAGGGGAGGGAGGTTGCTGGTCTTGGTGACATGGGCTTTGCCATGCAGTGCGGGCCAGTGATCACCGAAGCCGTGGAAGACAAGACCGTCAGCCACAGCTTTGTCATCCATCCCGCGGTCAAAGTTATCGCGGATTTCCTGCGGCGTGCGCACGCGGCTCCAGATGCGGAACTCGCTGAACATGCCATGCATCCCGCCAGCGGTAGTCCAGCCGACGCGCACGTTTTCCATTTTGTGCGGCGCGGGGTTGCCGCCGCTTTGATCGAGTTCGCCATCGATGAATATCTGGAGCAGACCGCTTGAGTCGCGCACAACCGCAATATGCGTCCAGTTGTCCGGCGCCATTTTCTTCTTGGCGATGATCGCATCGTGAATCTCCACGCCCGCATAAACACGAAACTGGCTTCCCGAGAAGTTCATGTCGAGCTGTCCGGGCGAGCCGAGAATGCCGTCATTATTTTCAATTGTCGGTCCGTCGAGTTTCACCCATGTCTCCACGGTGAACGGGCCATCGAGCGTGATGCCCGTTTCCACGTAGTCCTCCTTGCCGCCCTCAAGCCGCAGCACGGGGCGAAAGAGCGCGGTGAGTTCGTTCATCACACTGTCGAGTTCCGCATCATTCGGGCCGAGCACGGTTTGTATGCGGTCAAGCGCGGAAGCATCCATGTCCTCGGCCTTAAGTGTCTTGGCTTTCAATGCGGCGACCACCGCGTGTGCGCCGGGCTTTGTGGTGCAGAGACGATCCATGGCGAGACGGCGGCCCGCGGAGTCGAGGTCTTTCCACAACGCGAGCATTCGAGTGCCCGCATCGTCTGCTTTCGACAAAGCCAGGGCGTTAAGTGCTTCATTGCGGATTGTGGCGTCCCTCTCCGTGGCTGCCAGCTTGGCGAAGAGTTCACTTTGCTTGCTGCCCATTAGTCCGAGGGCGCGTAGAGCAGTGGCACAGGCTTGTAGCCTGTGTGTATCCCGGGCATTCTGCCCGGGTTCGGCAGCGGACTCCGTGAGCCACTGCTTGAGCAAGGCTACAATCGGTGTCTCCAACTCCGTAAACTGGAATTCACCGGCGAGGTGCAACGCCATGTCCTGCGAGGCTGCGTCGCCATTAAGCAGTTCCTTGGCCGTGGGTTGCAGCAGCGGTGCGAGCTTGTTCGCATCCAGCTTCGTGCGCAGGCGCAACAGCGCGGCGGCGATGTTCCCGCGCGAACCTTCATTTTTCAATGCAGCGGAGAGCGATGCGGTCACGACTGGATCGCCCAGGCCTTCTGCAAGGCGCAAGATTTCCTCGTCGTTTGGCGGACGCTTGAGTTCTCCAAGTAACTTCGACACGAGTGGGGCACTGGCTTTTGCGGGAAGCGAGAGTGTGGCGAGCAATCGGTTCTCGACTGGCAGTTTTTCAGCTTCTGGTGTTTTCAAGAATGCCTCGACGGCCTCGGGATGTTGCTCCAGCGTCTGACGAATCATGTAGCGCTCAAACTCGCGCTCATAGGATTCAGCGATTTTGATCGGCTGACCGTTGCGGGTCGAGGTGCCGACAGGGGCCGCGAGGGAGGGGTGGGCCATTCCGACAATAAGATTCATCAGCCTAGGGTCTTGATGAACAAACGGACCCACGGCATGGACCATCGCTGCTCGCACTTCAGGATCTGGGTCACCTGCCAGAGAAATAAGAAGGTGGATGGTGTCTTCGAGATGAACAGATCCAGGTCGAATCTCCCACCGCTGATAAAATCTGCCGATGAGTGCGATGATTTCCCTGCGGATGTTTCGATCGTTGTCATGGGTGAGTTGATCGTAAAGCCCCAAATCAAAGGACACGATGGGCAATTCATCCAATGCCCATAGCGCTTGAATCCTCTTTGCCGTCTTGGTTTTACCATCGCTGATGATCGCCTTCAACTTCGGTGCCAGATCAACCAGCTTCCGATCCACGATCGCCTGCCACGCGAGATGGCTTTGCTTGATGTTGTTGTCGCCAAGCTTGGCGATGAGTTCATCCGGCGCGCATTTGGACATGTCGGGCATCGGTTGTAGATCGAGATTCCGATCTCGATGCGATGGGTCATTCGTCACGCGATGGGAATTGCGTGCTACGACCCGCCAGATGCGGCCACGGGTCTTGTCGCGATCGGGATGATTCCGCGGCACTTCGTTGTGGCTGATGATTTTGTTATACCAGTCCGCAATGTAGAGCGCGCCGTCAGGTCCGAAGTGGATGCTGACTGGGCGGAACATGGGATCGCTGCACTCGATGAAGTCCGGCAGCAGTTCCAGCGCGTAACGTGGGCCGTCGTGTTTGATTTTGATGACTTGAATCTTCCGTGTGATGGGGTTGGCGACATACATACAGAGGTCGCTGCCGCCGACGGTGTCGAACTTGCTCTCGTGATTGGCCAGTGCGAGCCCGCTCAAGCCGGTTCCGCCCATGGGGAAGGTCGCGAGTCCGGGGAATTCGGGAGCGTAGCTTTTGAACAAACTGTCGGCGCAGCCGGGATAGTTCGCGCCGATGTGGAAGGGCATGACCGGGAAGCCGTAATCGTTCGCTTCCTGGATGAACATCTCGCCCTCACCGGTGACTTCAAAACCCCAGATATTGCACGGGCCGGTGCAGAGAATTTCAAAGTCGGAGCCGTCGGACCGGAAGCGCGCCATGCGCGTGCTGGGGAAGTCGGTTTCCTTGCCGCTCGTGGTCTTCACCTTGCCGGAGTTGAACGCACCTTGCGCCATCCAAATCCAATCACCGGGCATCCGCGTGAACTGATGCGGCATAAGATGGGAATCCTGAATGCCGAAGCCGGTGAGGACGGTCGTTTTTTTGTCGGCCTTTCCATCGCCGTCGGTGTCTTCGAGGAATTCAATGTCGGAGCCATGATGCACGTAGCAACCGTTTTTATAAGGCAGGATGCCCAGAGGAATTGCCAGGCCGTCAGCGAATATATGGGGCGGTGATCCCGGCGCGGCATTGCGATCCCAATACAAAATCTTGTCTTTCGCATGGCTCGCGTAGAGGGCTTTGGCGTGCTCCATGTTTTCATTTCCATCTACGGGATACTCCAACGCGGTCATGCTCCACATGCGGCCCTGTTGATCCCAGTCCACGGTGACAAACTTGCCGATGCCGTCACTCTCTGATGCGACGAGTTCCATTTCAAAGCCCTCGGGCAGTTTGAAGGTTTCCAACTCTTCCTCAGGTGACTGGGGCTGCGTGTCCGCCGTGAGCTGGTCATTCACGCCTTTTGATTTCACTTTGGCAGCCTTCTTGGGTTTTGCCTTCTGCCCGTCCAGACCTGCGAGGGATTCCCACGTTGGTGCGTTTGGCGTCGGCGGGAGTTCTTCAATAAACACATCCTTCACCTGGACGACCGCGTTGCCGCCGCCGTGAATCTGGATGCCGATGATGCCGTCGCTCGCGATGTGGGGGTCTCCCTCTTTATAATCCACTCCCTGAACGCCGTTGAGCCAAGTTTGAATGCGATTCCCATCGGCTTTGATAACGTAGTCATTCCAGTCCCAAAGCTTCACCGCCGGATGAATCACATTCATGTCAGCCGGAGCGATGAACTTGTTCCGGCGACCTTCGTCGTAGATGCCTGCATACCAGTTCGGCTCGCCGTAGTCGCACTGATAGCCACTGACTTCATGACCTGTCGGATTGCGCTTGGTGCGAATCTGGATGCCGCTGTTTATGAGTCCTGTTTTCGGATCTCCAGTAAGCTTGATTTTTAGATGCAGAACAAAGTTGGAATATGAGGCTTTCGTGCAGAGGAAGTCGTTGTAGGGGATTTTATTTCCGTCACCGCCGGTGAGACACGCGTCTTTGACAGCCCAGAGTTTTGGCGAAGGCGATTCCCAGCCTTCGAGTGTTTTGCCATCGAAAATGGATTTGGCTTTTTCCGAAGGCTTCGGCGCTGGATCCGCGTGAAGCGTTGCGTGGACAAAGACGCCCAATGCAGAAAGAAGGACGAAGGAAATTCTGTTGAATGAGCTGTTCATAAGTTGAATGGGGCAGTGATTTATAGGGTGGTCAGACTTCGTGATCGCAGACCACGACGCGGGCGAGCTTGGGCAAAACGATGGCCACGGCCGCCTGATGCGCGGGATGCGGCAGATAGGCATCGCGGGCGGCTGCGCTTTCAAAGAGCAGGACGAAGCTGTGGGTGAAACCCTCGCTGATTCCCTCGCTGCTCGTGTTGGGTCCCCACGTCAGATCCAGAATGCCGGGAATCTGCTTGGGCAATTCTTCAATCGCGCGCCATGCTTCGGCGATGTCCTCCGCCGTGCATTCGGGTTTGAACTGGAAAAAGGCGATGTGTTTGGTTTGTCGGTTCATGAAGTGTGGTTCAGATGCAGGAGTTCATTGGCGCGGGCGCTGACCTCGTGAAAACGCGCGGCATTAGATAGCAGCTTCAGGTCTTCATCATAGGAGGGGATCATGGACTTCATACGTGCATGACCCTCCGTAGATTTCAGCAGGTTGGGAAAGCAATGCTTGATGACTTGCAGGACGATGTTCACGGAGACTGACGCACCGGGCGAGGCACCAAGGAGCGCGGAGATGGTGCGGTCGGCATTGGTGATAACCTCGGTTCCATAGTGAACGATCCCGGCCTGGCCGTCGGTCTTTTTGATCGCATGCACGCGGATGCCAGCGTCGATCAATCTCCAGTCCTTCGCCTGTGCGGCCGGGTGGAATACGCGCAGGACCTTCATGCGATCTTCCATGCTCTGAGTGCCCTGCTGGATGAGGTAGCGGACGAGGTCGAGGTTATGAATTCCGATCTTGATCAGCGTGGCGATGTTATCGGGGCGAATGGAAAAGGGGAGATCGGTGATACTGCCTTTTTTGTGCAGGAACTTGGTGGTCCATGCTGCGAAGGGACCGAAAAGCAGAGTCTTCTTCCCTTTAAGCATCCGGGTGTCGAGGTGCGGCACCGCCATCGTCGGCGCGGCATCGAGCGCCTGGCCATAAACTTTTGCCGAGTGCCGGGAGACGATTTCAGGATTGTCACATATAAGCCATTGCCCGCCGATGGGGAAACCGCCGAGGCCCTTGGCTTCGGCAATGCCGGACTTTTGCAGCAAGGGAAGGCTGCCGCCTCCGGCTCCCACAAAGACAAATTTTGCGCGGTTCATTCGCACCTCATTGGAGGCCAGATCGCGCACACGCACTTCCCATCCGTCACTGATCTTGCTCAGTCCAATCACGCGATGCCCGGTGGCGATGCCGCATCCCTCCTGCAGCCCGAGCCAGTGGAGCAGCTTGCGCGAAATTTCGCCAAAGTTCACATCGGTGCCACCATTCATCCTGGTGGCGGCGATGGGCGTGTCATCGCGTCCATCCAGCAACAGCGGCGCCCAGTTTCCGATAGTTGCGCGATCGGTCGTGTATTCCATCGACTCGAAAAACGGATGTGCCGACATTCCCGCGTGACGGTCTTTTAAGAACCCGACCTGCTCCGCGCCATGCACAAAGCTGATGTGCTGCACCGGATTGATGAACTCCACCGGGCGCTCCATCATGCCGCTGGCGACGGCATAGCTCCAGAACTGTTTGGAATGCTCGAACTGCTCGAAAATTTCGATGACCTTGTTCACGTTCACCGAGCCATCGGTCTCGCGCTTCGGTGTGTAGCTTAATTCACAAATGCCAGCGTGACCAGTCCCGGCGTTGTTCCATCCATCGGAGCTTTCTTGCGCCAAGCCTTCGGTGACCTCATAAAGCTGGATGCTGAGTCGGGGATCCAGACATTTGAGCATGGCACCGAGATTGGCCGACATGATGCCACTGCCGATCAGGATGACATCGGGATTGGTGACGAACGATGAATGCATGAAGGAAGATGAAACGTGACATGCTGCAACAGATTCACAGAAAGTTGTCCACATCCAACTGACTGAAACGCACCAGCGTCAGTTCCGCGTCCGATACTCGGAGGGATGGCAACCGACCCAGCGTTTGAAGGCTCGCGAGAACGCAACCTGGCTTTTGTAACCCACCGACTTTGCAATGAAATCCAGTTTGTCATTCGTCGCAGTCAGCATGGTCTGTGCGGCACACACCCTCAGGGAGGTGAGGTGGGCCATGGGACTGCGACCCAGTTCCTTCCAGCAAAGTCGTCGGAAGTGTTCCTCACTGACATGCGCCTCATGAGCGAGCGATGCCACCGACCAGTCATCAGCAATGCATTGCTGCACGTTGGCCCAGAGCGCGCGCAGTCGTTCGTCACGTCGCCACGGTTCGACCAGACGGCGGGCATGATGTTGGATGAGTTCTATCCATTGGTGCAATGCCTTCGAGTCGCGTGTGCTTTGCCATTCAGCGCACAGTCCTTCCCAAATCGGAAGAAGTTGCGCGACATTGATCTTCACCTTCACCGGCGAGGCCGCACTGGCCATCGGGCTGACGAAACTTGGCTCATGATAGCGCAACCACAGGACGCGCCACTTCCTGCCGGGCAGGGCGTGAAATGCATTCGGCACTCTGGGTGGTGCGATGCAGGCTGTGCCCTTGCCGATATTTTGCCAGCGTCCGTCCAACCATACGCGGCCACTGCCTTCCACGCAGATCATGATGAAGCTGCCGCTGGGATGGAGTCGCACCCGCTCATACGGAGCCACGGCATCATCGATACCCAGGTGCGCGATGCGGTGAATGGCCAGCGCCTTGCATTCCACAGCCTCCAGAACCCAGCGAGTGGTCTTGGGACCATCGACGGTGGTTTCGATCATGGGTTTGGCCTGCACGATGACTGGCCTCCGGAGGCTGATCTGGCGGGTTACTCGCTTTGCAGAAAACCGACGATAGCG
>JAYVOH010000305.1:0-21645 GCA_043758025.1 Verrucomicrobiota bacterium | reverse complement strand
GCAAAGGTGTGTCGTGGTCGATGTTGACGAATCGTGCTGCCATTGCTTCCGGTAGCATCAACGCCGTGCTTTGGCAAAGTCCGACAGGCTGCTAGCCGTTCAAGTAGTCCCAGGCCACGCATTATCCCAGCTTGCGAAACGGGACAAGATGATCAATCTTGTGCGCTGCGCTGGAAGAAGCTCCACAACCACTTCCGCCTGGCTGTCACTTGAACAGCGGGCATGTTTTCTGCTGAACCACCACTCCTTAGCAACTTATGAACACTCCATTCATTGCGACCAGACCCTGTCTCGACCGCCGCGCCTTTCTCAAGGGCGGCGGCATGGCGCTGGCACTTCCATTGCTGGAAGCGATGTCACCGGCGTTTTCTCGCGCGGCTGCGGGGACGCAGGCCCCCAAACGGATGCTCTGCATCATGACGAACATGGGCGTGATGCCGCGTTATTTCTTCCCGCAGACGGCGGGTCGGAATTACGAGACCACGCCTTATCTGGAGCTTATCAAGGAACACCGCGAGCAGATGACGATCTTCAGCGGCCTGTCACATCCGGGCGTGGCGGGGAATCACTCATCGGAGCACAGCTTCCTGAGTTGCGCGCCGGGGCCGGGTTCATCGAATTTCCGCAACAGCATTTCCATCGACCAGTTCGCCGCCGAGCAAATTGGCGACCGGACCCGTTTCCCGTCGCTGACCCTGCTGGTGGGCAAAGGACATGACGGCTACATTTCGCAGACTCGGGATGGCGTGGCCCTTCCGGCGGAAGGCAGACCATCGGCGCTTTACCGCAAGCTTTTTGAGCAAGGTTCGTTTGCGGAGATCGAGAGCCACATCAACGAATTGAAGAAGGGCGGGAGCATTCTGGATTTTGTCCGCGATGAGGCGAAGAGCCTCCAGCGCAATCTTGGTGCGCGGGACAAAGACCGCGTGGATCAATACTTCACCTCCGTGCGTGATTTGGAACAGCGTCTGGTTCATGCGGAGGAATGGGAGCGCAAGTCGAAGCCCGTGACTAAAGTCCCCATGCCGCATGACATCCCTGATAAGACGGAAATCGAAGCCCAGACAAAGCTGATGTATGACATGATCCGACTGGCATTAGAGACCGACAGTTCGCGACTGATCTCGGTTTATCTGGGGCCACTGGTTCTCACGGTAAAGGTGCCCGGTGTGAGCACAGAAACGCACAGCCTGACACATCACGGGAATGACGAAGCCAAGATCGCCGAGCTGCGCAAGATCGAGGAGACACAGTTCCGCTGCCTCTCTCATCTGCTGTCCGGGCTGCGCGGCGTCAAAGAGGAGGCAGGCAACTTGCTCGACAACACCATGCTGCTCTACGGCTCGAACCTGAGCAATGCCAACGCGCACGACACGCACAACCTGCCTGTCATCCTCGCCGGAGGCGGCTTTAAGCACGGCCAGCACGTCGTCCATGACCGCGCGAGGAACACGCCACTGGCCAATCTCTTTGTCACCATGTCGCAGCAACTAGGCATCGAGACCGACAAATTCGCCTCCAGCACCGGCACCCTCTCAGGTCTGGAAAAAGCCTGACGAAAATTCTGCCGCCGATGACCCGACCACGCCTCATCCACGCGCTTCTGCCGCTGCTCTGCGCCCGCGCGCTGCCAGCGGCCACGCCCGCCGCAGACAAGTTCTTCGAGCAGCATTGTTATGACTGCCATGACAAGGAATCGAAAAAAGGCGGGCTGGACCTGACGGAACTCAAACCGGACTTCGCCAACGCCGCCAATTTCACTGCTTGGATGAAGGTCCATGACCGGATCGAGAGCGGAGAGATGCCGCCACCAAAAAAGAAAAAACGTCCACCAGCCGCGGAGTCGGCGCAGATCACCGCCTGGCTGGACAATGAACTCACCGCCGCCGACACCCAGCGCCATGCCGCCGAGGGGCGCGCGGTCATCCGCCGCATGACACGCGTGGAATATGAAAACGCCCTGCGCGACCTGTTGGCGATGCCCGATCTCAGATTGATCGACTTGCTTCCCGCCGACGGCCAGCGCGGCGGCTACGACAAGCTGGGCGAGGCGCTCGATCTTTCCCATGTCCAGCTCGCGAAGTATCTGGAGGCGGCGGAATATGCCTTGAACGCCGCCACCGCCAGCCGCCCGGATGCACCGCCCGTCCTGAAGACCCGCATCTACCCCGGCTCCGAGGCCAACATGTGCAAGGCCATCGGCACCGGCAATGCGGTGCTGCTGAAAAACTTCGCGCCCGATCCCCTCTACCCCGCTCCGGGCAAGCTCATGGCCCAAGATTATATCGACAGCTTTGAACTGGCGAAAAAGGCCGGCGTCCCCAAGAGCAAAAGCGCGGCGGGCTTCTTCCACCCCAATGTGGTTTATCTTCAGACTGGTTATGGCTTTGCGCCGATTTTCCAGGGCAAATACCGGCTTCGCACCTCGCTCTGGAGCTTTATGTGGAACGCGGGCGCGGTCGAGCCTTCGCCAAAAACCGAAGTGGCCATGCTTTATCTCGTCGGCCGCACCTTGGGCTACTTCGACGCGCCTTCCTTGAAACCGCTTGTCAGCGAGATCACTCCCTGGCTGGAGAAAGGCGATGAAGTCTATTTCAATTGCGCTTCACTCCATCTGCATGAGCAGCAAGTGCGAATGCTCGCGGGCGGTGCCGCCGG
Source organism: Verrucomicrobiota bacterium (assembly GCA_043758025.1). GTDB lineage: Bacteria > Verrucomicrobiota > Verrucomicrobiia > Verrucomicrobiales > Verrucomicrobiaceae > VFKE01. The sequence continues at coordinate 18,987 of JAYVOH010000305.1, read as the reverse complement.
ATACACTGGCCCGGGCATTGCCACCGACTGGCTGGAGGTGGAGGGACCCATCTTTGAACAATGGCCGCCGGAAAGCCATCACCGTCTTTTCGGCAACCTGCCCATCAAGCCCTTCGACAGCGCCAGCGGTGCGCATGCTCCCAAACGCCCGCCCGTGACCGACAACATCAACAGCCGCTCCTGGCCCCGCCTGAGCGATCTACCCGCCTCCGAAAGTGCGCCTCCGCTTTGCACCGTGGTCAGTGCCCAGCCGATCGAGGACGCCACCCGGTTGCTCAAGACATTTTTGAGCCACGCGTTTCGCCGTCCGGTGCCGGATGAAGAAGTGCGCCGCTATGTCGGTCTGGTGCAGGCCCGCCTCAACGCCAAGGACTGTTTTGAAGATGCCATGCACTACGCCTACAAGGCGGCCCTCACTTCCACGAACTTTCTCTTCCGCGTGGAATCTCCCGGCAAGCTGGATGATCTAGCGCTCGCCTCCCGCCTTTCATTTTGGTTGTGGAACTCCGTGCCTGATGACGATCTGCTGGCGCTCGCGAACGCCGGGAGCCTGCGCCAGCCCGAAGTGATGCGCACCCAGGTCGAACGGCTCCTGAACGACCCCAAGTCTGAGCGCTTCATCAATGACTTCCTCGACCAATGGCTCAAGCTCCGGGACATTGATTCCACCGATCCTGATGGCGAGCTTTACCCGGAATATCATGTTTATCTCAAGGACTCCATGCTCGCCGAGTCGAGGGCCTTTTTCCGCGAGCTTGTTACCAAAAACCTTAGCGTCACCAATGTCGTCGCGTCGGATTTTGCCATGATGAACGGCAGGCTCGCGGACCACTACGGATTTGAAGGCGTCTCGGGATCCAAGATCCACGCCACGCTTCTCCCGCCCAACTGCGAGCGCGGCGGATTGATCACCCAAGCCAGCGTTCTCAAGGTCAGCGCCAACGGCACCAATACCTCGCCCGTCATCCGCGGAGTCTGGTTCAACGAACGCATCCTCGGCCTGCCCGTGCCGCCGCCGCCGCCCGGCATTCCTGCGATTGATCCGGACACCCACGGCGCGACCACAGTGCGTGAGCAATTGGAAAAACATCGCGCTGATCCCTCGTGCGCCTCATGCCACGAGAGAATGGATCCTCCCGGCTTTGCCCTCGAATGCTTTGATGTCATCGGGCGCTACCGCACCCGTTACCGCTCGCGCGGTGCTGGTGCTCCCACCAATGTCGTCTTCCCCGGCGGATGGAAACCGGCCTACAAACTCGGCCCGCCGGTGGACAGTGCCGGAAAGCTTCCCGATGGGCGCGCTTTCAACGACATCATTGATCTGCGCAAGCACCTGCTGGCCGACCCCGACCAGATCGCGCGCAATCTGGCGCAGCAACTTCTGACCTATGCCACGGGGGCCGAGCTTTCCTATGCCGATCGGCGCGAAATTTCCCAACTGGTCGCCGAATCCAAACAGCGCAAGCACGGCGTGCGCAGCCTGATCCACATCATCGCGCAGAGCGCGCTGTTCCAGCGGAAGTGATCACGGGTGATCAACGGTGGAACAACCCCAGGCCGAGCGTTGAGAGAATCATTGCGGGAAAAACCTAAAAGCTGTGCAGGCAGTCAGCTGCCATGTGTCATCCCCCATTCCCCTTGAAGCGCGTCCTAATGGAAGTCCTTGCCAGATGAGTGCTTAATTGTATATCGTTCCCGCGCCCTACCGTCGCTGAACCCATGAAATCTTCACGTATCGTTCGCATCCTCATCGCTCCGCTGGTTTTTTTGGCGGCGTTTCTCATCTGGCGTGCTTGGTCGCACAGACAAGGGCCCGCAGTTGACTGGCCAGAGTTTCGCGGCCCCACACAGGACGGGCATTCGGCCGCGAGAGGTTTGCCAACGGTATGGGGAAAAGATAAAAATATCGTGTGGAAAACAGCGTTGCGTGGCAGGGCGTGGTCCTCGCCCATCGTTGCGGGCGACCGCATCTACCTGACGAACGCCACCACGGCTACAGACGACGACGACATTCATGCCCCGGTCTCGCTGCACGTGGTGGGGCTCGATGCCAAAGATGGGAAAATTTTATGGGACAAGGAAGTTCTCACTGTCGAACAACCCTTCTCAACTGGCTTTCACGAAAAAAACAGCCATGCCAGCGCCACGCCTGTATTCGACAAGGGGCGCATTTACGCGCACTTTGGAACCTTCGGCACCGCCTGCGTCAACGAGCAGGGAAACATTATCTGGAAGACGCAAGATCCGGTGTTCAAGACCGAACTCGGCACTGGAAGCTGTCCCGTGATTGTGGACGACCTGCTCGTCTTCAACTGCGATGGCGTGGAAAATCCCTTCGTCGTGGCCTTGGACAAAACGACCGGCAAGGAGCGATGGAGAACGCTGCGCGATATCAAGGACAAGCCAAAGGACATTTACGCCATGAGCACTCCGCTGCTCATTGAGGTCAACGGGGAGAAGCAGCTCATTACCGTGGGCACCCGGATTGTCCAAGCACTCGCGCCCAAGGATGGCCGCGAGATATGGCGCGTAGTCCACCGCGAATATTGCCCTGTCCCGCGCCCGGTGTTTGGCGAGGGCCTCGTCTTCATCAACACCGGTTTCCAAAAGCCTTCCACCTACGCGATCAAGCCCGACGGCGAAGGCGATGTGACCGAGACACACCTTGTTTGGGAGACGCGCAAGAACACACCGCTCACGCCGTCCATGCTGGTGGTCGGCGAAGAACTCTACATGGTAACAGACTCTGGTGCCGTCACCTGCCTGGATGCAAAAACCGGCAAAGTCTGCTGGAACGAGCGCGTAGGCAAGACCACCTCCGCATCGCCCTTCTACGCCGGTGGCAATATTTACCTCCAGGATGAATTCGGCACCGGCTATGTGTTTAAGGCGGGGCGCAAATTCGAACTACTGGCCACCAACAACCTCTCGGAGAAAGCAATGGCGTCTTACGCGGTGCATGGCCGGCATCTGTTGATCCGCACCCACCACACGCTCTGGTGTGTCGGAGAGTGATCACATAACGGCAGCGCTTGTTTAGTCGAGAAGCCGCTGTGCGCCCGGTCATCTCACGCGCAGCCACGCGATGATATCCGCGATGTGCTGCGGTGCCAGCAAGCTCTCCAAGCCCTCGGGCATGAGTGATTTATTGGTGCTAGTGCGCTTGCTCATGTCGCTGCGCATGATGACTTCGATGCCGGTGGTGCCGCGCAAGGTCAGGCTGTTTGCGTTTTCTTCCAGGACCAGCCCAGTGATCTCGCGGCCTTGCTTCAGGATGAGCGTTTGCGTTGTGTAGCGATCTTCCACAGCGCGGCTCGGATCGAGGATGGCTTCCACCAGTTGTTCCGTAGGCTTGCCAACGACAGTGCCCAGGTCGGGGCCGACTTCGTTGCCCTCGTTCTTGAGACGGTGGCATGCGGAGCAGACGTTCGTGAAGAGGGCGTGGCCACGCGCCGCATCGCCGGTCAGGGTGGTGACGCTGGCATATTGCTGCACGACCTTCTCCCGGTCGGGGTTAAGGTTCGTGATGATCTGAGGTGGGAGTTTAACCGCGATTTCGCTGCCGCTCTTGAATGCAGCCTGCCAAAGTTTTGCATCTTCCGCGAGCGTTGCGGCGTGCCGTGGTGCGGACGAAAGGAGCGCCATGAGCATGTCCTGATTGCCTCCATCACGCTTCGCCAGTGTGCGCAGGACTTCGGGCACACGAGGATCGAAGATTTCGCCGAGCGCAAGGGCGAGTTGAAAGCGGACACGCAGGTCAGCATCGCCCGCAAGTTCGCAGAGCCGTTCAACGACGGCCTTACTTTCCGGAAGTGATTCGGCGAGCCGCACGGCTTGAGCACGAACTGCGTCGTCGGTAGAATGCAGTGCATCGAGCAAAGATTTCTCGTCCAGCGTGCCGAGGGTGTGCATGGTCCACAGCGCCTGCGTCTGCGCAGCACTGGAGCTGGTCGGCAGCAGGTCAATGTGAGGTTTCGCCCCACGCTCGATAAGCAAGCGCTGCGCGGTGTCGCGCGTCCAGCCGTTGGGCGATGCGAGCGATTTCACCAGGTCCTCTTCACTCATTTTGTCCAAGCGTGGCACCTCACGTCGCTCCATGCCCGTTGGCTTGATTCGGTAAATGCGTCCCTTATCCGAACCCGCACGCACATCGAGATGGTCGAGCATCAACTTTGGAATCCACTTCGGGTGCTCCAATATGATGCGGTAAAAGTCCACGACGTAAAGACAGCCGTCCGGTCCGGTGCGGGCCATGGTGAAGCGCGACCATGTGTCCTCACTGGTGAGAAATTCGGTTTCCTGCTCGTCGGCAGCGCGGTGGCTGGTGAAGCTGATGCCGTTGGGATCCAGCACTTCGCGGTGGACGAGGTTGTTGGCGGGCTCGCAGATGAAATAACTACGTGCATACTCGTCGCCAAAAAAACTATCTCGATAGGGCATCATATTACAGCCGGACGTGAGCGTGTTTAACTCGTCCGGGAAATTGAAGCGCAGCGGAGTGCTGACGGGGAAAACGCGTCGCTGCTCGTTCAAGTTGTGGCGCAAGGTGCGCACGGCAAGCTGCGGATTGCGCGCGAGGTAGCGTTCGTCCATAATATAATGCCAGCCGAGAGTGTTGTTGAAGTTGGCGAACCAGTTGCCGAGGTCATCGCGCCAGCGTCCGCACTGCGCGGCTCCGGCCTGCAACTGGAATTCGCCGGTGCCCGGGTTGAAACGGAAATCACGGCCCTTGAGGTTGAATTCCTTGCCGCTTTTCACCTCGGTGACCACATGGCCGTTCTCGCCGTTTGCTCCGTAAACCCAGCCGTCCAGACCCCAGCAAAAGCCGTTCGCGAGATGCTGCTGGTTGTCCTCGGTGAAGCCAGTAATGACGGGTGTTTGTTTGTCCGCCCTGCCGTCGCTATCGTCGTCCTCAGCAAAAATGACAGAAGGAACTGTCGAGATAAAAAGGCCGTTTTTCCAAGGAGCCAGGCCCGTTGGGTAGTTTAGATCGTCGAGGAAGACGGTAGCCTTGTCGTAGCGACCATCGTTGTCCGTGTCTTCGAGAAATTTCACGCGCCCAGGGAAAATTTTGCCGTCCTGCTCATGGCACGGGTAGTCGGCCATCTCCACCACCCACATGCGGCCATCCGCACCCCAGTCAATGAAAATGGGATCCTGCACGAGTGGCTCGCTGGCTACAAGCTCTACGGTGAAACCGGGTTTCACATGCATGGCCTTGAGCGACTCCTCCGGCGTGCGTGGCGGCGGGCCGGCCTGCTTTATCAATTCGGCAAACTCGATTCGTCGTCCGTCCGGCAGGCGCATGGCTTTGTCCTTGAACGTGACCCCGGTGCTGGTGCCATCTGCGTTGACAAGTAGCGGGATGGCACTCTCATCGCCCGCCTTACCCTCGCGCATCGTGAAGGTCCAGCCGACGCGCCAGTCATATTTTTTATTCTCTTTCGGATTATACAAATAAACGCCATAACGCTGCGGGTTGGAGAAGACGATGTCGTCACGACTGTCCCCGTTCAGATCGACGAAGCGCACGCCGTTGTCGTGACCAGCCGCATCTGTGAGACTGACGCCCGGTGGAAGGTAGACACCCGGCGGCAGCGGGCGCGCACGTGAAATCGACCGCTTGAAGTGAATTCCCCCAAGAACCAGAGTAGAAACAATAGTAAGTCCAAAAAATATGGCGACAGGGCGGCGCATGAAGACATCTACTCAGACCAATAAAAAGCGCAAGAGCACTGTGGTGCATCGGCGCAAGAATGTGGCTTGGCCGGTCAACCCAGCACGCCGGGTATGACCTCGCCATTGCCTGCAATGCCCGTAAGCCGCTCCAGCCGGCCTTCGTGCTCGAAATAAAGATCGTCACAACGCAGGCCTAGCGCCGCGAGAATGGTCGCGTGCAAATCCTTAAATCCATGCGGTTGGTCCACCGCCATCAGCCCGATCTCGTCGGTCATGCCAATCTGCGTCCCCGGCTTCACGCCGCCGCCGGCCATCCAGATGGTGAAGCCGGCGGCGTTGTGCTGGCGGCCACGCTCGCCTTGCATCATCGGAGTTCGGCCAAATTCTCCCGCCCAGATGACCAATGTCTCGTCCAGCAAATTTCGCTGCTTGAGGTCGGCCAGCAATGCGGCAATGGGCTGGTCGGTTTGACGGGCCAGCGGCGGATGATTGGTTTCGAGATGCGCGTGAGCATCCCATCCTTCTTTGTCATAAGTGTTGTAAATCTGCACGAAGCGCACGCCGCGCTCCACCAGCCGCCGGGCCAGCAAGCACTTGCGGCCGAACTTCACCACCTGCGCATCTTGATGATCAAAGCCGTAACTGGCGCGCGTTTGCGGTGATTCCTTTTCAATGTCGCCCACTTCCAACGCGGCGGACTGCATCCGGTAGGCCAGCTCGTAACTCGCAATGCGCGCATCCAGTTCCGTCATGCCGGGACGCGCAGCCCGGTGCTTCATGTTCAGTTCATGCACGAGATCGAGCGAAGCCCGCTGGCCCTTGGCAAATTCCGCTGGCGGCAGCAGATCGAGCACGGGCGATCCCTTATCACGGAGCCGCGTGCCTTGAAACGCGGCGGGTAGAAAGCCATTGGAGTCGTTGGCCGCGCCGCCATACGGACCACCTTCAAACAGCAGAACATAGCCGGGCAGGTCTTGATTTCCCGTGCCCAATCCATAAGTGATCCAAGCGCCAAGACTCGCCTTGCCGGGCACGGTTTCACCGGTATGCATCTGGTAGCTTGCAGGCGCGTGGTTGTTGCTGTCCGCCTGCATCGAATGGATGAAGCAGAGATCATCCACGTGATTCGCCAGGTTCGGATACAACTCTGAGACCCACAGCCCAGACTTGCCGTGCTGCGAAAATTTGTAAGGGCTGGCCATCAAGTTCCCGCAGTCCACGAAAACATTGCTGTGTTTGGTTTTGAGTATCGACTGCCGGATGGAGTCCGGCACGGGCTGACCGTCCAGCTTTTGCAGCATCGGTTTGTAATCAAACGTGTCCACCTGGGAAGGACCTCCGACCATGTGGAGAAAAATCACTGACTTCGCTTTCGGGGCAAAATGCGGCTTGCGCGACAGGTAGGGATTGACTGGATCAATGTTCACCGCCGGTGCCGCAGCCCGCGCATCCATCCGCATCAGCGCGCCGAGCGCCAGCGCGCCAAATCCGCTGCCCGTGCGCGAGAGAAAATCGCGGCGGGAACAACTAGGGCAGGACGCATGCATGGAACGTGAATCTAAAGCCTGACTGGCAAAGATTCAAACTTCAAGAATCGTTTTGCAGCTTTAAGTTTCCTTGATCCTTGGAACTTGATGTTAGATGGTGCTGCCTGCGCTCATGCGATCACGACTCCTTTCCCTCATCCTCGCTGTCTCCGCAGTGACTGCGCTGCATGGCGCAGAACCGACGCCCGAGGAGCGCTTCCAATGGAACGTATGGCCCATGCTGGAGCACTCCTGCTTCCGCTGCCACGGTGCGGAAAAACAGAAAGGCGATCTGCGCCTCGATTCCCGCGAAGCCACGCTCAAGGGCGGCAAGGACGGCCCGGCGCTCGTGCCCGGCAAACCGGCCGAAAGCCTCATGGTCAAGCTCGTCCGCCACGCGGAGGAGGATCGGGAAATGCCACCCAAGGAAAAATTGCAAGATGTTGAAATTGCCGCCTTGGAACGCTGGATCGCCGACGGCGCACCGTGGCCGGCGCAACCTGCAGCAACCTTAGGCACGAACCAAGAGAAAATCGGCGATGCCTGGTCCGATCCACGCAACCCAATCGTAAAAATTTTCGGCGGCAAGCGGCTCGATCTCTGGTCGTTCAAACCCATCACCGATCCCGCGCCGCCACCAGTGCGCGATACCCGGTGGGTGCAGAATCCTATCGACGCCTTCGTGCTCTCGCGCATCGAAGCCGCAGGACTGAAGCCCGCTGCGGAAGCGGATCGCCGCACGCTGGCCCGCAGGCTTTACTTTGATCTCACCGGCCTGCCGCCTGCGCCGGAGGAAGTGGAGGCTTTTGTCTCCGATCCTTCACCGGACGCCTACAAAAATCTCGTGGACAAGTTGCTGGACTCTCCCCGCTACGGCGAGCACTGGGCACGGCTCTGGCTCGATACTGTCCGCTATTCCGACAGCAACGGCTACGACTGGGATGAGTTCCGCCCGGAGGCCTGGCGCTTCCGCGACTATGTCATCCGTTCGCTCAATGCGGACAAGCCCTTCGACCGCTTCATCCGCGAGCAGCTCGCGGGCGATGAAATGGTTCCCGGCGATCCGCAAAACACCGCCGAACAGGATTGCCTCATCGCCACCGGTTACTTGCGCATCGGGCCGTTCGATAACAGCGCAAAAAAATTCGGCGAGGACTTGCGTGCCCGCACCCAGGTCATGTCCGATCTGGTCGAAACCACCGGTGCGGCTTTCCTCGGTCTCACGCTCTCCTGTGCCCGCTGCCATAATCACAAATTTGATCCCGTCTCCCAAGCCGACTACTACCGGCTGCGCGCATTTTTTGAAGGAATAGAGCCAGCGGAGCACATCATACTCGACCTTCCGGCACCGCGCGAGGAGATCAGACGCCACAACGAAAAACTGATCGCGGAAATCGCGGAAAAGCAAAAATTTCTCGAGGGAATCGCCGCCCCTTACATTGAACGTCTCCGGGCCAATCGCCTGGAACGTCTCCCCAAGGAGGATCGAGAACTGCTGGAGCACCCTCCGGAAAAACCGGACCTCGCCATCAGGCGCAAAATATTTTCACTCAACAAAAAGATGAATCCCACGATGGATCAGGCCAGGCGAATCTTCAGTGAAGCCGATACAAAACTCTACGACCAGACTGACGCCGCATACGAAAGCCTGTTGGAACAGGGCAGAAATTGCACCACAGGACTCCTCGCGCATGATGCCGGCGACAGACCGCCCGCGACCAGCGTGCTCTTTCAGGGCGACTTCAACCAGCCGCGAGAGCCGGTCGTTCCGGGCTATCTTTCCTTGCTGGATCCCAATCCGGCCAGCATCGGCAAACCAGCCCGCCCTTCTTCCTCAGGAAGACGCAGCGCGCTGGCAGAATGGATGGTTTCGGAGAAAAATCCCCTGACTTCACGCGTGCTCGTAAACCGCATCTGGCGCGCCCATTTTGGCGAGGGATTGCAAGCCACGCCCAATGAGTTCGGCCATGCGGGCGCCCGTCCAAGTCAGCCGGATCTGCTCGACTGGCTGGCCCGTGAATTCATGCGGCAGGGCTGGTCATTGAAAAAAATGCACCGCCTCATGCTCAACAGCGCCACTTACAAGCAGGGAATGCAGACGTCATCAATCGAAGAAAAGCATCTGCCGGCGGGACACGCACCACACCGGCTTGCGGCTGAGGCCCTGCGTGATTCCATGCTCAGTGTCGCCGGCAAACTCCAGCCGCATGAGGGTGGGCCGCCGCTTTGGCCCACGCTTCCAGCGGATGTTCTCAGTGCCAGTCCTGCCTTGCTCGATGATGCGGAATTTCCCATGAAGGGCTGGCATCCATCGCCGCCGGAGAAACTGAATGTGCGCAGCATCTATCTGGTGCAGAAACGCAATCTGCGCATCCCCATGATGGAAACTTTTGATCTGCCGGACAACAGCATTTCCTGCCCTGGCCGCACCGTGTCCACAGTCGCACCGCAGGCACTCACCCTGCTTAATAATGATTTCGCCATCGAGATGTCCCAAGCCTTCGCGCAGCGGCTTCAGCGCGAAGCAGGTGATACGCCGGACGCACAGATTAACCGGGCCTTCGCGCTCGCGCTTCAGCGTCAACCGGACGCAGAAGAACGCACCTCATGCCTGAATTTCCTCAAGGGACACTCGCTGCCGGAGCTATGCCGGTCGCTGATGAATCTCAATGAATTCGCTTACATCGATTAGACGGACTGCTGGCGACTTTCCCTTTGCCAACACCACTCAGCCCGCGATGATCGTCGTTCGTTATGACCACACGCTACACTCTCGGCATTGACTACGGCACCAACTCCTGCCGCTCCCTCCTGGTGGATTTGAATGATGGCCGCGAGGTCGGTTCCACAGTCTTTAATTTTCCTTCCGGCGAACTGGGCATCCTGACCGACCGGCGCGATCCCCATGTGGCGCGGCAGAATCCGCAGGACTATCTCGATGGTCTGGAAACCGTCGTGCGCGGCGCATTGGCGCAGGCCCGAGAAAACATCGCGGGCTTCGAGGCTTTACAAGTCATCGGCATTGGCATCGACACCACGGGCAGCACGGTGATTCCTGTGAACGAGCAAGGCACGCCGCTCGGTCTGCTCGATTCCTTCAAGGACAACCTCAATGCGTTGGTCTGGCTCTGGAAGGATCACACCGGACACGAGGAGGCCGCAGAGATCACAAAGCTCGCACTTGAGATGCGCCCGAACATCATCGCCAAATGCGGCGGCATCTATTCATCCGAATGGTGGTGGAGTAAAATTTTGCATCTGCGCCGCTGCGACCCTGCGGTGTTTCATTCGGCCTTCAGTTTCGTGGAACACTGCGACTGGATACCCGCCGTGTTAACCGGCAATACCAATCCTCTGACACTAAAGCGTGGCGTTTGCAGCGCGGGTCACAAGGCCATGTTCAATGCTGAATGGGGCGGCTTGCCCGACAAGGAGTTCCTCGCAAAGCTCGATCCCCTGCTCGCCGACTTGCGTGACCGTTTGTATTCCGAAGCTCACGTCGCAGACACGAAAGCTGGCGGCCTTTGCGCAGAATGGGCGGAGCGGCTGGGCTTGAAGGAGGGCACCGCTGTTGCCGTCGGTGCGTTCGATGCCCACATGGGCGCGGTCGGCGCGGGCATCAAGGAAGGCACGCTGATAAAAATTCTCGGCACCAGCACTTGCGATCTCATGATTGCGCCCACGAACAACCCGCTCGCGGACATCCCCGGCGTGTGCGGCATCGTGAATGGTTCCGTCGTGCGCGACCACTACGGCATCGAGGCGGGACAGAGTGCCGTCGGCGACATTTTCCTGTGGTTCGTCCATCATCTCGTGCCCGATTCTTATGGTGCCACGACAGGCGAGAAATTCGTGAACATGGAAAAGGCCCTCTCCGCCATGAAACCCGGCGCGACCGGACTGCTCGCGCTCGACTGGAACAATGGCAACCGCACCATCCTGGTTGATCACCGGCTGACGGGCGCGCTCATCGGCCAGACCTTGCACACTGAGGCACATGAAATATACCGCGCCTACATTGAGGCCACCGCGTTTGGAGCGCTGACCATCATCAATCGCATTGAAGAATTCGGCGTTCCTGTGAAGGAGATCATCAACACCGGCGGGCTTTCCATCAAGAACGAAACGCTGATGCAAATCTATGCCGATGTCACCGGACGACCGATGAAGGTCAGCCGCAGCGAGCAAACCTGCGCGCTCGGCGCGGCAATCTTTGGAGCCGCCGCAGCGGGCGCAGGCACGGTCGCGGAAATTCAGTCCCGCGTCACTGCCACGCGGGAAAAGGTGTATCATCCCGTCGCGGAAAACCACGCCGTCTATGTGGAACTCTATGAACTCTATCGCAATCTGCACGACGCCTTTGGCACCGCGACTTGGAGCGGAAAGATCAACCATGTGATGAAGCGTCTGCTGGAGATTCGCGACCGGCAGCGTTGACTCTGCCCCGCCCCATGAGTTATGTATCGCAACCATGCGAAACATCCGGCTTCTCTTTCTGATCTGCGTGCTGACCGGCAGTGCCCGCGCGCGCCTCGGTGAAACTGTGGAACAATGCACGGAGCGTTACGGCCCGCTGATTGAGAAGCGCCAAGCCCTGCTGCCCCAGAGCGATGCCGAGACTGCCGTATTTTCAAAATCGGGTGTGACCATCATTGTCGAATTCCACAAAGGCTCGGCCTGGCACATCACTTTCCGCAAACCCACTTTGCAAAACGAAGAGGTGGAGGCGCTGCTAAAAGCCAACGCCACCAAGGGAAACTGGAGCACTCCTTTGCTGTATGCAGAACGCGATTACCGCCTGTCCAGTGACCGGAACCGCATCGCGGTTTTTTCGTCTGCTGACAAAAGCATAACTCAGTTGGAAATCATGCTCCGGGAATACGCCGACCAGCGACACGCCAATTACATCGCCCGTCTGCGAAAGCCCGCTCTCAAAGATGGCTCCAACCCCGCGGCCGATCCCCTGCCCGGTTTTTAAAAAACTGCGTTTTTTTATTCAGACAGTCAACCTCCCCGCTCCCATGAGCGGCGAGGTTTTTTCTTGAAAAGGTTTCGCTGAGACACCAAATTTATTGCCTCGGCGGTTTCAACTCGCGAACGGCAGCGCCAAATTCCTCGCTGAGAATGAGAACGCTGAAGCGTGTCGCCTGATCAATCTCGCCGGTGCTGAGGCTGAGGTAATCAAACTTGCCGCGCAGGTCGGTGTAGCCGTCCTTGTAGAATTTCGCCTTGCCGTTGATCTCGGCGAAGACTTTGACATAGACCTTGGAGAGCGGACGCGCATCCTTGGCGTGAAGCACCTGGATGCGGCCATAGTTCTCGCTGACCTGGATGTTCAACTCGTTCGCGTAATAGGCCCGGGCCACCGTCTTCCCGGCGGACGTGATCTCCACGAGCACGTTGCTGCTGTGATATTCCCTCGGCAGCGCGAAGCTGTGGGTCTCGCGATCCGCAGGCAAGACCATGCGCTCGCTGCGATTCGGCTGGATCATGCCGAAACGGCTGGTGTCCTGTCCCACAAACGGCGCGGTGCTGAAGAGAAACTCCAAGTCCATCGGATAATAATTCACCGTCACTTCCTTGAGGTTGTGGTAGGCGAGCTTGACCTCCTTGTTCTCAACCGTGAAATCGAGGGTGGGTTCTGTGGTGGCCAGATTGTTCTGCTTTTGCTCGCGATCATCCTCTTTCACATCCGCCGATTTTTTACCCTGCATTTCGTCAATCTGCGCCAGCACCTGGACAAATTTCTCCTTCCAGCGATCCACGTCATGCTTTACATGCCTCTGCGCAATCTGCCGCGCGATGGCGGTGTCTTCGCGATACATGGCGGCGACCGCTTTCATGTAATCGTATTGCAGATGCTCGGCGACTTTGGCGGCGTCCACTTTATCAAACATGGCCAGCGCTTCTTCCACCCGGTCCTGCAGGAAGAGATAGTAACAAGTCGCCAGCATGTCCTCCTGATCAAGCACTGCGCGATGCGCGAGCACGCTGAGCAATGACTGATACTGCGTGCTGAAGCGGTTATTGAGAATGGAACGACCTGCGCCGAGTTGATGCGCGCGGGCATTGACCAACGGGCTGTATTCGAGGTGCTGATGCCTGTAACGGGCCACGGGATCAATCGTGAGCAGTTTGCTGGTGAGCCACGGGCCACACTCAGCGATGAAGCCATCGGCGTGCAGCAGGTAATCACGCAACGCATTGCTGGCGTTATGCATGAGCGCATAAGACCAGGTGGTGCTGTGATAGACATGGCGTTTCGCCAGTAGTTCGACCGCCTTCTTGAAGAAGTCCGCGTCTCTCAAGCGCCAAGCCATGCGGTCGAGATTGAGCTGATGAACATTGTGCTGATCGAGGAACGCCAGCACTTCCTCGGCCTTGCCGAACTGGCTGATATAATCCCAGGAGCCAGTGTCGAGCTTGGTCAGTTCGTTAACCACATTGAAAGTAAATTGCGGGGCGAATGCGACCACCTTCTCCGTCTTGGAGACATGCACGGGATGATGCGCGTATTTTCCCGCTCTCGGGAAATAGAAGTAATAGTCGGCGGTATGCGTGCGATAAGATTCGAGGCGCAGCGGACGGCTGTCCGTGGCCTTGGAGCCGAGCACCGGGATCGCGCCCTGCGGAATCTGGAGCAACAGGTCGAGCTTCTGCGTGGACGATGTGGGATTGGTCACCACAATCTGGCAACCATAGACGATGCCGGTGAGGAATTCGTCGGTGACGAACTTATCGAGCTTCTCGCCGTCCTTCTCGATATAGCGGTCGCCTTGACGATAGAAGTTCTGGCTCACCAGCAGGCGCGGCGCTTCCTTGTCGATCTCCGCAGGCTTGATCTCGCGATGGAACAAGATCATGCGCTCCACGGGAGTCAGGGTCAGGGAAAGGTCTTTGACCTCGGCCTTCGGCACCTTGGACTGCGCGGGGAAAGGCAGTTCGAGCACCGCGAGCGCGAGCATCATCTCCGTGAATGAATGCGCGGCCTCGCCGACGTTCTTGGAAAGGAAGCTGCCCTTGCCATCCCACATCGCGTAATCTTTCCAGAAGCCATTGACGCCGACAAGGCTGGCCAACTGCTGCTCGATGGGCAGGTGATAATAATTGTTCTCCGCCCATTCCTGCGTGGGTTCAAGCTTGCGATAAAGCTGCTGCTGCTTCCCGCTGCGGGCCTCGCTATCCTTATTAATATCACCGTCCAGGCTCGCTTTAAATTTTTCCGCGTCCTCGGCGAGTGCTTCCAGCCTTTTATCCTTCGGCTTGGCTTCATCAGCAGCCATCTCCTTTTCTTCCGGTGCCTTCGCATCTTGAAGCTCCATCTTGAGTGCGGACCGCTGTCTGGAGTCGCCATCCTTGCTTTTCGCGGGTGCAAGAGCGGCACCTCTTCCTCCGGCAGCGCCATCCATTGATACCATTGGCGCTGCTGGTGCAGCGAGCATGGTTGAGGTTTCCGACATCGGTTTATTTGCCGCGGCATCCCGCAGCGCAATACCCTTTGAAAGCTCTTCCCCGACTCCGAGTTTATCCGCCGCCCCACCCGCGAGATCACCACCCTGCAAGGCGGTATCGAACAGCAGCAGCATTTCATCTACATTCGGCGGCTGCATCGCTTTCCGTTCGCTCACTTCGCGACTCGTCGCTGCTGATTCCTCCTTGTGCCGCTGCGCGAGCAAGATGCGCTCGACCGTGTTCAGCCGCTGATAATCCCACGGACGCAGATAGCTGCGCAAGTCATCGCCGAGGAGATATTGATCCATGAAGGTTTTGTCTTTCTTGTTCGAGAGATACGGTAGGATGACCGACTTGAAGAATGCCGGATCTTTCCGTTGCAGGAAGAAGCTCAGTTCATGGCACGCATACTTGGAATACAACTCGCGCTTCTTCGCGGCATCCAGCGTGGGCCATTCAAGCACGAAGGAAAACTCCGCGAGCGTCAGGTTGTTCGAAAGCGTTTTGAACAAGGTGAAAATGCCGCCGAGACTTTCGGAAGTCTCGAACTTGGCGGTGGCCGCGTCCTTGATCGTGAACGGCGCGCCCTTCTCCAGGATGGAAACTTGATTTTGCCGCGTGAAGTGTCCTTGGGGATCAAGGCCATTGCGCAGCGTGAGATCGCGCAGCTTGGTCTTCGCATCCGACAGGGAGAGATCGCGCACCACGGAGGAATTTCTATTCACGGCCAGGATGCGGATAAACTGACGGTCACCCAAGTCGGACATCTTCAGCGTCACGCGCCCATCTTTGTCCGGCGTCAGATTGAAGGCCGTCAATCCAGGTTCTGAGAGGAAATCCACATTCGTGATCTCCATGCCTGCGAGGCCAATGGCCGGTGATGCCATTTTTTTATTCGCCGCATTCATGCCGGCTGCCCGGCCATCTTCCGCACGCTGGAATGCTTCGCCGGTCATGGCATCCGCAATCGAAGTCTCGGTGGTGCGCAGCGCCCAGGGATTGAGCAACAAACCCGGACGCGGCAACATGCTGCCGGGGAATTTTTTCGCCGTGCGACGCTCAAGCACATAACGATATTCCTCTCCTAATGTGCGGCCAGAAACATAAAGCGAGCGCAAGCGCGAGGGCTGGCCAATCAGCGGCTCCAGGCCCGGCGCATTGCCCAATGCAGTGAAGGCATCGATGCCCGGCAGGAAACGGCTGGCCAACACATGCACGCGCGTGTCCTTGGTGGCGTTGCCGATGCTGATGCTGATGTTCTCCTTCTGCTGCGCGACATCGATAATCTGCAAGGGAACTGATGGACGCGACTGCAAAAGCCGCGCCTCACCGAGCAGCCAGCCGGATGCGGGTGCGCCTTGCGTAACCCGGATATTCACGACGCGGCGATCCTGTCCATAGCGCAGGCTATAATCGCCGGGATCAAGATTGGAGACGATGAGGTAGCCCGATTTGACCGACACGGTTTTGTCCGAGAGCACGTCGCGGACGAACAATCCATGCCGCACTTCCAGCAACGACACCAAAGGCTGCACGAGCTTGGCATCGCCCTCCATCCATGGCACGGCCACATCTTTGCCTGCGGCAATGTGGACATTCGCCGGAGCGTCCGCGCGATCCACCGGAAGAACCCAAAGGCGCGTCACGCCGTTCGGATTCCACACCTCGATTCTGGAAATGCCATCCAGTTCTCCAAGCTGCACCGCGCCGGCGGGATCCGTTTTAAGACTGATCAAGCGCGGCTGGCCGAACTCCGCACGCCAGGCGCGCACCACCAGCGCGCGTTCGCTGCGCGGCTCGCCCGTGCGGCCCAGTTCTTGCAAGCTGTAACTCGAACCAATTCGGCTGAGGAATAAATCTGATGTTTGCTCGCTGGTATCTTTTTGATTGAGCGCCAGTGAGAAGCTGGCCACCAGCGGAATTTTTGCGCCCGTGATCAGGCTTTTAACTTTCGCTTCCAGCACCAGGCTCAAGCTTGCAAGCCGTTCCGGCACGGTGATCTCGACCGTTGCTTCTTGATCGCCGCGCAGTTTGAAATCCGGCTTCACAATGGATGAAGCCACGCCGTCGTGATTCTTGGAAACAATCGTGAGCTTCACTTCCTCCAGCAAGTTCACATCCACCGGCGCGCCGTTCACGGTGAGCGTGGGGCGAATGGCGATGTTGGCTTTCTTCCCCGCGATCAACGATTCGCGCGCCGCATGGAAGCCCGCATGCAGCGCATAGACTTCGCCTTGCAGATCAATGTTTTCCAACTGCGCGAAACCGTTGCCATCGCCAATGGTGACTGCCTGGCGACCGGGTTTGTTGGAAAAAGGAATCACGATCTCGCCGTGTTCATCCGCCACGTAACGCTGTCCCCCGAGCAAGGCATAAGCCTTTACCACCGGCTGACGTTTTTCATCCAGCACCGCCAGCGCCGTGCCTGCGCTGCTGGCGCGCGTGACGAAATTCAATAGACCCTTGCGGATCAACGCGCGGCTGCTTTTGCCGTTGCCGATGAAGTCCACCACCCACACGCCACGACGCGCGGGGATCGAATCAAGTTTGAAATTGCGTTTCACCCGGAGCACGGGCGCGTCCGCGTAATCGAACGCCTGTTGCTTGTTCGCGATCAGGCCGTCGAGGTTCAAGTCGGTGCCAATCTGCGCGCTGTGAGCACGGTAGTAGTTCTCGGTATTGATCTCATAAACATTCATCGTGAGCTTGGGCGCGTGCTTCACGAAGGCGTTCAAAGCGACCGGTGCATCAGGCGCAATGACCTCGGGATTTGTCGGATCGAACTCAATATCCACGCGCTCGCGCAGGGCCTGCACTGCGGAGGGCGATAGCAGAGAAAACCATTGCTCCGCATTGCCGGTGCCGCTCGTGAGCTTGGCCTCGGCGAACAACGCCTTCAAATATTCCTGCGCTACATAGGGCGCGAAGGCTTTGTAGTCCGGCGCATCCGCCAGAAAATGCAGCAAGTAATTACGCACCAAGGGTTCCTCATTGCCAATAATCGGGCGTGACGTGACTTGCGAGAAGTCGGCGTTCATGTCCACGGGGTATTGGAAAATCCCCTCATTCTTCTCGCGGTAAAGCGGGTTCACGTAATACACGGAACGCGGCAGTTTGAGATACTCTATAAACCGCTCCATGTTGAATGTGCCGAGCTTCTGATCGTGCACGAGGCGCTGATAAAGGATGTGCGCCTTGAGAGAATTGAAAGTGGGCGCCAGGTCTTTGACAAAAGCCCACGCTGCATCCAGCCACGCTTCACGCGACTTCGCATCGCGCTCGGTATCGATGTCCGCATTCGGTCTCAGGCGCGTGAGCCAGGCATGGACAAATTGCTGGTTCTGCGCCAGCTCGGGCTTGGCCTTGCGCAACTGCTGCAACTGCTCCAGCAACAACTGCGTGTGAATCGGGAACTCGCCGAATCCACCCGACTCCTGCGTGCCGAGATCGGCGAGAATAACGTCCAGCAGATTCGGCACGTCAGGTCTGTGGATGCGCGAGAGCAGCACGCGACGCTGCGGCACTGAGAGATTGGCCTTGTTGAGCAGCAGATATTCCAGACCCAGATCGGTCACTTTGGCAGCGTCGAGATTGTGCTGATTAGCCAGCGCGTCAGACACGAACTGGGCCATGGAGATGAGCTGCTGATCGAGTTGCGTGGGCAGGTTCGGCTTGGGATTGAGCGTCTCCTGCTGATGATTAAACTGCACGCCGAGGACATACTTCAGGTAATCCAGCGTGGCCTTCGGGTTCGTTTCGTAATCCAGCAACGACTGCCGATGGAGGATTTCACGCAGCAAGGGCGAGAGCGGGCTGCGCTTGGACCATTGACTGGTAAGATCTTTTAGCTCCTTCGTTTTTCCAGTGTTTTGAAAATGAAGCGCGTGATAGAAAAAATATTCTTCCGTGCCCGGTATCAGTTCATTCAGCACCGCCGCACGATCCGGCGCGAGCGCGAATTTTTCCACAAAGCCAACTTGATGCTGTGCGGGTAGCGTGGATGCCAGGGCGAGTGACAAGGCTGCCAGCAAGCTGGAACGACGCAGATGAGTGCAATTGATTTTCATAATGGGGATGGGGGGTGCGCTGTAGAATAGCCTCTGACGGGAGTCAGGCAGAAGCATCACGAACCCGGTGGAATTTTCTTGTTAAATATTGCAAAATATTCTTTCGAGCATCACGATGATCTATGTTCGAGTATCAAGAGCGTCGAATGGGAAATATTTAAAGGTTAGCTCGGCCAGGAGACTTGTTTTAGCGGAGCATTCCAAGTGGGTCGGCAGCCCTCTGCCGATCTCTGAATCCAGGATGTCGGCAGAGGGCTGCCGAC
>JAYVOH010000304.1:0-2887 GCA_043758025.1 Verrucomicrobiota bacterium | reverse complement strand
CATGTGTCCACCACTTGCCGGGCGCGATCCACCAAGACGGCGGCAGCACCGAGGCGGGGGTTGGTGGCGATGCGGACGAAGCCGAGGCTGACTTCATTGGGCAGACCGATCAGCTCGTCTCCGTTCATGGTCGCCTCCCACCAACGCTCGGCGGCAGCGTGTTGGGGCACGTGGGGATTGTAGGCGTAAAGCAGGAGATTGATGTCAGGAAGGATCATGCGCCGAGTTCCCGCAGGGTCGCTTCGTCGTCCAGTTCATCCACCAGGCGGTTAAAGCCTGCTTCGGAGAACTCTGCGGGAAAAGCCGCTGGGAAAAGCGGGATGATGCCGATGCGCCGGGATTCTTGCGGATGGGTTCGCAAAGAGCGGCGGATGGAAAGGTTTAGGACTTCCTTGAAGGATTGTCCCGTGCGCCGCACTTCATCGCGCAACAAGTTCTCAGTATCAGGATCAATGGTAACCGTTGTTCTCACGATGGCATCATGACATCATTTATAACGCTGTCAAGACAGCATACTTCAAAAATTAAGACGAATTCACTTTTCAAGCCGTGCACAAATTACGACTGATGAAAAAATGCTCGGCTAAAATTCTTCACCCACACCTACCGTGAACCCGTCGCTATCTGCCGTCGCAGAGGGCGGCTCTTCCTCAAGTCTTCCGCTGGTTTTACTTCGATCGCGACCGTGGTTAGCTCGGCGGAGTCAGACAAGGCATGGATCAAGTGCCGGCCCGGTTCCAGCCATGCGTAAGTTCTGCCGTCTTCGGTTTCGATGCGCAGGGTTGGCGAAGTCCACCGCACGCTGTTTCCGTGCTGCGCTTGCAAGAGCAATCGGCGGCCTTCGTTGCCGAGATCAGGATCGAGAAACAGCACTGTGCCGTCCTTGGGCGAGATGATCTGCGGCGGGCCCGAAGGCGCAGATTCCGGTCGCAAAGAAAGCAATCCCGTGGCCCACAAGTCCCCTTGTGCCAGCCAGTTCGCATATTCCGGCCCGAGAAACGCCCGGCCCGTGTCAGCCTCATAATCGGCCTCAGTCGCGCACTTAGGTTCCGTGCCACTGATAAAAATATCTTCCCGGCTCACCCGCGGCGGCAGCAGCTTTTCATCAAGCCGATGACCCGTGCGGGGATCAATCCTGGCATGAACGATATTCGGCGGTTCCTCGAACCAAGTGGTGCCGAATGTCTCTTGCAGATGCTTGAAGATGTCGCTGAAGATGGGACCGGCACCGGTGACGCCGGAAACATTTTCCATCGGCGTGTTGTCGAAATTCCCCGCCCACACGCCGACCGTGAATTCGGGCGTGAAACCCAGCGTCCAGTTATCGCGATAATTCCGGCTGGTGCCGGTCTTGACCGCGCAAGGGAAAGGAAGGCGGATGACGGAATGAGGCCCAAAGGTCGGCACCCGCGCTTGATTATCGTGCAGGATGTCGGCCATCAGATAACAGACAGACGCAGGATAAAGTGATGTTGATGCAGTGACAGTTTCATCTGCGAGCAGCGTCCACGGCTTAAATTCACCAAGCCGCGCGAGACAGGCATAGGCGTTCGCCAGTTCCAACAATCGCACCGGCGCGTTCCCGATGGTCAGCCCCAGTCCGTAATGCTCCGGCGGTTCAATGAGCGAGGTGATGCCGAGAGAATGCAGGGCATCGCATAACACTTTCTCACCGCCGATTTGTTTCAAGACGCGCACTGCGGGAATGTTCAAGGAACTGCCCAGTGCCGTGCGCAGTGTGACCGGGCCATAGTTGCGGTGATCATAATTCTCCGGACGATAGATGCCGGTGGTGGTGCTGAACTCAATGGGCAAGTCCGGGATCACGGTGGCCGGGGTGAACCCACGCTGGAGCGCGAGGAGATATGTGAACGGCTTCACCGCCGAGCCAGCGGAGTGTGGCATCCACGCGCCGTTAATCTGGCCGCTGTCATTGGAAAAGAAATCACGCGAACCGGCGAGCGCGAGCACGCGGCCAGTTGAGTTCTCGATCACCACCGCCGCAGCCTGGGTGACGTGACGGTCGCGCAAAAGTGCCAGCCGCGCAGTGATGATGCTCTCCACGCGGGATTGCAAAGTGGACACGATGGAGGTTCGCATCACCTGCGCTCCCTCCGGACCGCTGGCAAGCCGGAGGTCGGCGTGGCCCAGCAAAGCCACCGCGTGCGGTGCTTCAAAACCGCCGGTGAACCGCCGCAGCGTGGGCTTCTCATTCAGCGCGAGATTGAGCGCCTCGTCATCCAGCCAGCCCAGCTCGTGCATCCGCGTCAGGATACGCTGCTGGCGTTTTTTCACCGCGTCGAAATTTTTGAAGGGATTCAGTCTGGTGGGAGATTGTGGCAGTGCGGCGAGAAAAGCGCATTCTGCCGGAGTGAGATCGCGCATTGGCTTGTGAAAATACCCCTGGGCCGCGCTCGCGCAGCCGGTCAGCAGATTGCCGTAGCTGACCCGATTCAGATATTCGGTGACGATGCGTTGCTTGTCCCACGTCATCTCGATGCGGCGCGCCTGAATGGCTTCGATGATCTTCGCATAAATGGAGCGCGGTCGCGGTTCATCCGCGCTGATCTTGGCGAGTTGCTGGGTGATCGTGGACGCGCCGGAGACGACGCGCCATGCGCGAACGTCATCCCATGCCGCGCGCGCAATGGCGGTGAAATCAACCCCATGATGCTCAAAGAACCGACGGTCCTCCGCCGCGAGCGTGGCCAGGAGCAGCGGCCGGGGAATGTCATTGTAGCTCGAAGGCTGGGCAACGCGCTGTCCGTCATCGGTGAGCAACTGTCGGAGCGGTGTGCCGTCGCTGGCGAGGAACGTCAACGACGGCACCACAGGTTCGGTCAGCCTGCCGGGAAGCGGCAAGGCAAAGGGCAGTCCCCACCAAACC
>JAYVOH010000303.1:0-21797 GCA_043758025.1 Verrucomicrobiota bacterium | reverse complement strand
AATCAGGGCTTGCAAGGGGGATCGCTTTCTCTTATCAAATGCCTGTCAACCAGACCGCTGAAATCTTAACGATTTAACGGAAAGAAAAATTCCCCCTTACGAGCGCGAAGAACAACGCAAATGGCTGTGGCTCCGTCAGGAGTTGAAGGCTGGTGCTGCGGCTGCCGAAACGGAGTTTGTGGCACTCGATGCCGACACGCTCATCGCGGAAGCAAAGAAACGCAGAAAAAAACGTGGCCGCTAAGATTTACTCGGCCGCGAAAGTTCGGATTCTCGAAATCTGGGATTACACCGCGACAACGTGGGGTGAGGGTCAAGCGAACAATCGCACAAGAACCCGCTCACCCGTGTCGTATTACTTTGATGCGCCATATACTCGCTCTTGCAATGTTTTCACTTCCGCTTCATGGCGCGGAGCCACTACCCGGTCACTCGACCCACGGCGAGGCTTTTGATGAAGGACCACGCCAGGCTGCGGTGCTCATGGATGGCTGCGGCAAGGTGAACTTTCCCATCACCACGAAAAATGCGGACGCGCAGAAATTTTTCAACCAAGGCATCGGGCAGTTGCATGGCTTCTGGTATTTTGAAGCCGAGCGTTCTTTCCGGCAGGTTCTCGCGCTCGATCCAGAATGCGCCATGGCTTACTGGGGTTGCGCAATGGCCAATGTGAATAATGAAAAACGCGCCGCAGAGTTCATCAAGAAGGCCGTTGAGAAAAAAGAGAAGGCGACTAAACGAGAACAACTCTGGATTGAGACTCTGGCGAATTTTTATCGCGATACCAAGAAGGAAAAGAAATCGCGGCAGATGGAGTTCATCAAAGACATGGAGGCCATCATCAATCAATCGCCAGACGATCTTGAGGCCCGCACGTTTCTGGCCTGGGCCATCTGGCATGCGAAGGAAGACGGCGTTCCGATGGTGAGCCGGGAGACGGTGAATGCGCTCATTGAGCAAGTGCTGGCCAAAGAGCCTATGCATCCGGCGCATCACTACGTCATTCATTTGTGGGATGATGACAATCCATCGCGCGCGCTGGCTTCAGCTGCGAAATGCGGTCAGGCGGCTCCAGACATCGCCCACATGTGGCACATGCCGGGACATATTTTTTCCAAGGTGAGCAGGCTAGATGACGCCGAGTGGCAGCAGGACGCAGCCATTCGTGTGGATCACGCTTACATGATCCGCACCCAGATTCTGCCCGACCAGATTCACAACTACGCCCACAATTCAGAGTGGCTTATCCGCACCAAGAACCAGCTCGGCCATGCGCATGAGGCCGTGGCCATCGCACGCAATCTCATAGAAATCCCGCGCCATCCAAGGTTCAACACCATGAACAACGGCAAGGAAAGTGCGTCGTTCGGACGGACGCGATTGCTGGAGACACTGATGAGGTTTGAGTTGTGGGATGAGCTTTCTGCACTTGATGGCTCGCCCTATCTTGATGTCACCGCAAATCCTTCGTTTGAAACGAACCGGCTGCGCGCTCTAGGGGTCGCGGCATTTTTCAAGAAGGATCGTGAATCTTTGAAGAAAAATTTTGACGCCCTGGCTGCGCTCAAAGAAAAAAAACCAACAAAAAAGAATGCAGACGAGACCAAAAAAGAAAAGCAGGACAAGGAGGAAACGAAGAAGCCAAAATCGAAAGACAATGCCCTGATCGAATTGCGGATACTCGACGCCATCATGCACGACAATCGCGACGACGCTGCCAAACTTCTCGATCAACCGGGCGACACACCCAAGGAAAGGCTGGTGCGTTACCAGCTTGCGATTGAGAACAAAGAAAAGGCTTTGAAGCTGGCCAGTCAGCTCCCGCAAGATGCGCCCGGCATTGCGCTCCGCGCTGACATTCTCGCGCAATGCGGCAAAGACGATGAGGCCAGGGCTCAGTTTGAAAAACTGCAAACTGTGGCGGCCACGATGGACGAAGACCTTCCCATCACCAAGCGCATGAACGATCTTGGACCTCGTCTGGGATTCCCCGCTGCGTGGCGGAAGCCGTCGGAACCGAAAGCTGACTCCGGTATCCGTCCAACTTTGGATTCACTTGGCCCCATGCTCTGGCATCCATGGAATGCGCCATCATTTACGCTCGCCAATCATGATCGCCCGCCGGTTTCCCTGAAGGATCACACCGGCAAACCTGTGATCGTGCTATTTTATCTGGGCCACACCTGCGGACATTGTGTTGAGCAGTTGAAAGCGTTTGCCGCAGCATCATCTGATTTCTCCAGCGCGGGGATCGAGATCATCGCGATCGGATGCGAACCTGTTGATGAACTCGGGGCAACGCGCAGTCTCTGCGGCGACAATAACCGCGCATCTCTCGAATTTCTTGCGGATCCGGACATGAAGGTGTTCCGCGAATGGCGCTGTTACGACGACTTCGAGGGCATGCCTCTGCATGGGGCATTCCTAGTGGACTCGCACGGACTGGTGCGCTGGGCCGATGTCAGCAGTGAGCCGTTTAAAGATACCGGCTTTCTTCTGGAAGAGGCAAAACGCCTGTTTCAATTTAAGCGCGAATAATGTGGCGATTTAAATCAGGGCAAAACAAAGCCCTGTGAAGTTTCCTCCACAGGGCTTTGTGTATTTGACGACTACTCGTTCGTCTGCGTCTTTTCAGGCCTGAGAAGACGCTGGTGCGCCTTGCGGCGCATGGTTACTTCTTGCCCTTTTTCTTAGCAGGAGCTTTCTTGACGGCCTTTTTGGCGGCTTTTTTGGTTGCTTTTTTAGCCATGGTATTATTCCTCGTTTGTTGTTTTTTGGTTGCTGTTTTTGTCTTCGCCGGGGATTTGGCTGCCTTGGGCGAACCCTTGGCGCTTCCATTTCCACGGAGATCTTTTAGAGCCGCCTCTTCTTCGAGTGCGGCCTGGGCTGCGGCGAGGCGCGCGACAGGCACGCGATACGGGCTGCAGCTCACATAATTTAATCCAAGCTTGTGGCAGAACTTTACACTTTCCGGGTCGCCACCATGTTCACCACAGATGCCGAGCTTGATGCCGGGGCGGGTGGCGCGGCCTTTTTCCACAGCGATCTTCATCAGTGATCCAACTCCACGCTGATCGAGTGTCGCGAATGGATTCTTGGTGAAGACTTCGTTTTCCACATACGGCATGAGGAACGATCCCATGTCATCGCGGCTGATGCCGAGTGCAGTTTGCGTAAGGTCGTTGGTGCCGAAGCTGAAGAACTGCGCGGTCTCCGCGATTTCATCCGCCGTCATTGCTCCACGTGGCACTTCGATCATTGTGCCCACCTGGTAGTCTATCTTCACTTTGTGCTCGGACATGACTTTAATAGCCGCATTGTGCACGATTTCTGTTTGAAGGTCGAGTTCTTTTTTAAATCCGACGAGAGGAATCATCACTTCCGGTTTTACTTTGATTCCTTTTTTCTGAACCAGAGCAGCGGCTTCAAAGATTGCGCGCGCCTGCATTTCAGTGATCTCAGGATACGCGATGCCGAGACGGCAGCCGCGATGTCCGAGCATCGGATTCATTTCATGAAGTTGCTCAACGCGATGATGAATGTGTTCGGCGCTGATGCCGAGTTTCGTTGCGAGTTCCTTCTGCTGTTCTTTTGTGTGTGGCAAAAATTCATGCAGCGGTGGATCGAGCAGACGGATGGTGGCAGGAAGTCCTTTGAGCGCCTTGAAGATTCCGACGAAGTCTTCGCGCTGATACGGCAGAAGTTTCGCGAGTGCTTTGCGACGGTCATCCACGTTGTCCGCGAGTATCATTTCGCGCATGGCATCAATGCGGTCACCTTCAAAGAACATGTGCTCTGTGCGCGTGAGGCCGATGCCCTGTGCGCCGAATGCAATCGCGTTCTCCGTCTGCTCCGGTGTATCGGCGTTGGTGCGCACCTGCATGCGGGTGACTTTGGAGCACCAGTCCATCAGTATCTTGAAGCTCTTGAACTTCTCAGTCTGTGCCGCGACCTTATCGCCGTGAAGCAGGCCGGTGACGATTTCGCTCGGAGCGGTTTTGATCTGGCCGCCGTAAACTGTGCCGCTGGTTCCATCAATGGAAAGGTGATCGCCTTCCTTAAATGTCTGTCCGGCGACGGTCACGGTTTTCTTGTCGTAATTAATCTCGATGGCACTGGCGCCGCAGATGCAAACCTTGCCCATCTGGCGGGCAACAAGTGCCGCATGTGATGAGACTCCACCCTTCGCGGTCAGGATGCCTTCAGCGGCAATCATGCCGCGCAAATCTTCGGGCGAGGTTTCATTGCGGACGAGCAAAACTTTTTCACCCTTCTCGGCAGCAGCAGCAGCACGATCGGCATTAAGATAAATTTTACCTGAGGCAGCACCGGGTCCTGCGGGAAGACCTTTGGCAAGTTCCTTGGCCTTCTTGATTTCAGAAACATCAAAGATTGGCGCGAGGAGCTGGTCGAGCTGATCGGCGGGATTGCGCATAATGGCCTTCTTCCAGTCGATGAGTTTTTCTTTGACCATGTCCATCGAGAACTTCAGCGCGGCAGCAGCGGTGCGCTTGCCGTTGCGGGTCTGGAGCATGAACAGCTTGCCCTCTTGAATGGTGAACTCCACGTCCTGCACATCTTTGAAGTGCTTCTCAAGAATGCTGCGGACTTTCATCAGTTCCGCAAATGGCTTGGGCATTTCCTTGGCCAGTTGAGCCACAGGTTCGGGTGTGCGCACACCGGCGACGACATCTTCGCCCTGCGCGTTGATGAGGAACTCACCATAGAATTCATTCACGCCATTGGCGGGGTTGCGGGTGAAGGCCACGCCGCTGCCGGAGGTTTCACCGGTGTTGCCATAAACCATCGCCTGCACATTGACTGCTGTGCCCCATTCGGCGGGGATGTTGTATTTCCGGCGGTAGACGATGGCGCGGTCATTCATCCATGAACCGAACACAGCGCCGGCGGCACCGCGAAGTTGCTGCCACACGTCATCGGGGAATCCGTGCCCGGTTCTCTCTTTGACGAGAGCCTTGAAGCGCTTGACGAGTTCCTTCTGATCATCAGCCGTGAGTTCACTGTCCACAAGATCGCGATGATATTTTTCGTGCTTGAAGGTTTCGATCACCACTTCGAACGGCTCGTGATCTTCTCCTTCGCGCTTCTGCACGCCAAGAACCACGTCGCCATACATCTGAACAAAACGGCGATAGCAATCCCAAGCGAAGCGCTCGTTGGCAGTCGCCTTGGAAAGCGCCAGCACAGTCTTGTCATTCAGACCGAGATTCAAAATGGTGTCCATCATGCCCGGCATGGAATCGCGAGCACCGGAACGAACCGCAACCAGCAGAGGCATCCCATTGGCATCCCCAAATTTGCAGCCCATTATCTTTTCCATTTTGACGACAGCAGCTTCCATCTGCGCCTGAAGCGTGGAAGGGTAGGTGCGCTTGTTCGCATAAAAATAAGTGCAGACTTCCGTGGTCGCGGTGAATCCAGGAGGCACAGGCAAACCGATGCGGCTCATTTCCGCGAGGTTCGCGCCCTTGCCACCGAGCAGCGGTTTCATGGAGCCATTGCCGTCCGCTGTTCCTGCTCCGAAGAAATAAACATACTTCGTTTTATCCGCGCTGCTTTTTGATGCTGTCTTTGCCATAATTGAATCGGCCGTTGAAGTGACCGTGAGCTTGTGAGGTTGTGTTGTTGACGATTGAGATGCGATGAATAACGCGCAAGAGTATTGTGGCAATGAAAACTGTCAACGCTCTTTGCACGATGTTGCACAAGAAATGAAATTCGTCGTCGCGGTCGTTCGATATACAAATCAAGCCGCGAGTTTGCTTCAGCCGAATCTCTCACTCGCGAATCACATCTCAATCTGGCAACGTGAATTCAATTATGCATTTTCCAATGGCAATTCTAATGAGGGGCTTGGAAAAAACACAAGCTGTGAACGCCTTTTGAATTCATCATTCTTGTGTATTGACTCCACGCCCTCAATTCCGGTATGATTGATTCATAAATAACAGCCTGCGATGCCCTTGCGCAGACAATTAAGTTCACTTGAAAAGCAAAAATATTCCAATATGAAAAACACATCTGCCGCCAGGCCAACAGGTTTCACTTTAATCGAACTCCTGATCGTCATCACCATCATCGCCTTGCTGGCCAGCATGGCCGTGCCCGCGGCCAATATGGTCATGAGAAAGGCAAAGGAAGCTCAAACTCGAACTCTGATGGTGGGATTGGTCAACGCCATCAAAAGCTACCAGACGGAATACAATCGCTTCCCCTCCGATCCGACCGTGACCACAGAGACCGCCATCGAATTGAATGCCGCCAATTACGGATCGACTTACAGCCTCTTAAAAACCCTCACTCCCGACAAGTCGATCGCAGCGCCGGTGCTCAATCCGCGCATGATCACTTTCTTCGAACCTCCCATTGCAAAAAATGACGCCGCCTATGGCATCACCAGCAAAGGCGTTCTTCTGGACTCGTGGGGAAAATCCATCTGGGTTCTCTTTGATACCGACGCCGATGATCGCCTGAAAAGTCCCTACTTCGGCATCGACACCAACGAGCCACAATATCTTCCCACCACGGCGATCGCGTGGTCCTACGGCGACAACAAAGTTCAGGACACTGCCGCCGGGACCAAGAAAGACGACGTGAAGTCCTGGAAGTAAACACGCCCGCCTGATCCCTCTATAATATAGGCGAACCTGGTGCTCACTTAAATTTTGCTGACACCGAGCAATCTCTTCTCCGCTTTGCCCGGTGGTGCCCCCTGCTCCGAGCACTTTCTAACGCTGTTTGAATCCGACAATGTCAAGATTGAGCGCATCGTCTCCCGATCTGCATCAAGTCCGCCGGGTTTCTGGTATGATCAGGATCATGATGAATGGGTCATGGTGATCAAGGGAACGGCAGAGTTGCAATTCTCTGACGGCAAATCCGTGACCATGAATCCCGGCGATTATCTTCTGATCCCAAGACACGAAAAACATCGGGTCGAACGCACATCCGAAGAAGTGGTTTGGCTTGCGGTGCATGTCATGCCTTCTTGATCGTCCCCCATAGCGTCACCAGGGCATTTTAAATAATATTGTAGCGGCCAGTTGAGGATGGACATCTTCATTACTCTACCTTGTCCAACGCATCCATTGTCGCAGAGCGACAATGGATGGTAGCCGTGGGTTTCAACCCACGGTCATCGCAGTGCGTGAGTATTCGTCGCGTAGCGACGGCGGAACCGAACCGCGCGCTTGGCATTCAGTCCCAGGGTTCCGTTGTCACTACGCGACTAAGGGGGACATGCGGCGTTTTCCGAGGGTTAAAACCCACGGCTACCATACGCCGTCACTACGCGACAGGA
Source organism: Verrucomicrobiota bacterium (assembly GCA_043758025.1). GTDB lineage: Bacteria > Verrucomicrobiota > Verrucomicrobiia > Verrucomicrobiales > Verrucomicrobiaceae > VFKE01. The sequence continues at coordinate 14,476 of JAYVOH010000303.1, read as the reverse complement.
CAGAACAGCGTTGGCTACAGCTTAACTTAAAATGCTCGAGAACACTGCAAAACAGCCCACGTCCAAGCAGCCCCCGATACAGCCGCAGGTAAAATTTATCGGCGAAACATCGGCGCGAATATTCCCCTGAGTATCATCAAGGGAATGGCGATGAGCAGCCCAATGACCACCAAGAAAATTCCCGCTGTGGCCACTCCAATCAAGCCCAGAAGTCCGATGACTGCAAAGACGGCGATCCGCCACCGGGAGGGCGTGAAAACCACACGCCTTTCATCATCCCGGACGATCTCGACCGGGATGAATTCCGCCTCACTTTGCTCACGCTTCACAAGGCTGGCGTTGAGGATTTGATTTTCCGTCTGCGAGTCCGCTTCTGTCATTCTTGTCGGGGGTGAAGAAAATGAGACATTAAGAGCTACAGGGCGTTCGATGCTATTTATAATACCGTTCGCTCAACATCTCCCGCACCGGCGCAGGCACATGCTTTGCCGTCGGATTTCTAAGTTGACGAATACGCCCACAAAGATTTTATCTTTCACCCTGCGGGCTGTAGCGCAGTCTGGTAGCGCGCTTCGTTCGGGACGAAGAGGCCGTGGGTTCGAATCCCGCCAGCCCGACCATTGTTTCTGGCGAAAACATATCGTCTGCAAAAAAAGCCCCGGCATGGCGCAACATCTTGCGCACGGGGCGGCATCTGCTAAACGTGTCGATTCGCGCCATCATTGGCGCGGCATCATTACACGCTATGCCAACCGCCAACGAAGTTGAACTATTTCTCGCCCGATACGCGGCTCCAATTGTCGAGGAGGCGCGCAAACTGGCCGAGTCGCGATCTGTGAAACTTATGCATATGGGCGCGGAAACCATCGAAGCGGAAGTCGCCATGATGGATGATTTCGTGAACGCCATGCTGAACAAATCCAATGGCACCTGGTCTGGGCATGCGGACGCAGAAGATGAGACTGCATGTTCCATCGCTCTCTGCGCGGCCATGCTGGAGGCCGAGGCCGGGGTCGTGGTGGACGAAGAGGCGCGCGCGCCTGTCAAACTGTTCCGCGAAATCGTGGAGGAAAGGCTGGTGCGCAAACTCACGCCTTCGGAGGAATCTTTTATCTCCAAGATCGAGGCCCGTTTTGACCGCTTCGCCAAGAGCGGCGAAATTCATGATCACGAAATGGTGCGCATTCATCCGCGCTGGCCGGTGGAGAGCTACGATCCGCTCCGGCTCTGGGAAGAGGCTCCTGAAGATGTGCTCACGTTTTGGAATCACATCGCCACCGCGCTCAGTGAAAGGAAGCTGCCTTATCCGGGATTTCTGAATACCATCACCGACCTCGACGGCACGCGCGCGCGATTGGAAGCATGGCGGCGCTCGGAGGACATCCCCCGCTGGACGGAGTGCATTCGCGAGTTCAATCAGCGAACGCTCCCGATAACTTGTGAAGCAGACGCGCGGCTCATCATCACGCCGGGAGAAGCGCGATTCCAAATCAAGGCGAACAACTCCGATGCATGGCACCTGGCGGAGGACGCGGAATTCCGCGCCGTGCTCTATGCGCAGCAAAACAACACATTGGTTGCGCCTCTGCCCACCCGCCTTTTGCTCGAATCCTGTCTCCGGGTCCTGCGCGATGACGCGCAAGCAGTGTTGCGACTGGATGATTCATCCGCCGCCACATGGCTGGCCACGCTCTTTGCCCAGCCGGAGCTGAACGATCGTTTGCTTACGCTTGATGAAGTTCCCTTTGAACGCGCCACGTCCCTCTTGCGCTGGAGCGCACAGGAAAAAATCTCCGGTGATGGCCGGCTGGAAAGCATCATCCTCCGGCTGGGCGACTTGGACGGAACCGAGGCCCCGAGACCGCTGCGCCTGCTGCCCGGTGCGCAACCCCTCTACTTGAGTCCCGACACTATCTATACAGGGCCGCAGTCATTTTTCACCTCCACCACCGTGCCCACCAGTGTCGAGATGCCCGGCGAAGCGCTCGCGACCGAAGACGGCATCACATTTTTGGAACGGCTTGAAGTGCCACTGCCCCCAAGTCTCGCCATCCGCGTGCGGCGGGAGACATTCGCGGTGGAAATCACCGCGCGCTGTCTGCCCCGCGCCGAGCGGAGCGCCACCGAGCATGTCTCTGTCAGCGCACAGGCGGTCAGTTCCGATGGACTGCTGGTGCAGAATCTCCGCAGCCATCACTGGGTCATGCAGAAGCATGAACGCCCGTCCGCCGATTTGATCAATTTTTATGACCGGACTGTGCTGACGAAATTGCCGGAGGTGCTGGTTGAATTGAACGCCACCTTTGATCTGGAGCTTGATGCCTTCCGCACGCGCATCACGCGCCAGTTTCCCCAGCGCTTTCTTGATTGGGCAAAATCGCTGCCGCCCGGCGTGACATTGAATGCGGACGACCGGCTGCAATCCATTCTGGCCGATCCGCTCAAAGCCACGGTGCGATTTGAACTCCAGGAGACCGGTATTGACTGGTTCGATCTCCGGCTGGTTTTTGACATTGAGGGCGTGGACCTCAAGCCTGCGGAAATCCGCCGCCTCATCGCAGCGCGTGGTGGCTTCGTCCGTCTCTCCGACGGCTCATGGCGCAGCGTGACGCTGGAACTAACCGATGCGCAACGCGCCACCATCGAGGGACTGGGCATCGACATGGATGAATTGTCAGACGAGGCGCATCCGCTTCACTTGCGCCAGCTGGCGTTGCAGGAACGGAGCGGATTCGTCACGCCGGAAATGTGGGAGCGTTTGCGTTCGCGACTGGCGAAACTTGATGTGCTGAACAAGCCGCCTGTGCCGTCAGAACTCGGCGTGACGTTGCGGCCCTATCAGATTGATGGCTTTCATTTTTTAGTCTATCTCACGGTCAATCGCTTCGGCGGCATTCTCGCGGATGACATGGGCCTTGGTAAAACGCTGCAAAGCATCGCGTGGATTCTATGGCTGCGGAATCAATGCAAAGAATCGTCAGCGCCGCTCTCACCGTGTTTGATTGTGTGCCCCAAGTCCGTGCTCGACGTATGGGCCGTGGAGTTCGCCAAGGCAGCGCCGGAACTTCGCGTCCATGTGGTGCGCGAGAAGGACACGCTGAATCTCGATGCCGTCGAGAAATCGGCGGATGTGCTCGTGCTCAACTACGCCCAGTTGCGAGGCAGCATCGAATCTCTGCAAACGATCAACTGGCTCAGCGCCATTCTCGATGAGGGCCAGCAGATCAAGAATCCGGATTCAAAAGTCGCCAAGGCCGCGCGTCAGCTTCATGCGCAGAACCGGCTGGTGCTCACCGGCACACCGCTGGAGAACCGTTTGCTGGACTTGTGGAGCCTGCTGACTTTCTCCATGCCGGGCGCACTGGGCGATCGCGCCTATTTTCAAAAGCACTTTGACCGCCGCAAAGATGAACGTGCTGGGGAGCGGCTGACTCTGCGGTTGCGCCCCTTCATCATGCGCCGCACCAAGGGACAAGTCGCGCGCGAACTGCCGCCGCGTTCCGAGGAAAACATTCTGTGTGAAATGACCGGCTTGCAGGAGAAGCTTTATCGCGAGCACCTATCCGAAGCGCAACACATGCTGCTCACATCAACCGGTGCCGAAGCATTGCAAAAACGTCGCTTCGCCATCCTTCAGGCCATCACCCGGCTGCGGCAAATTTGCTGCCACCCCGCGCTGGTGCGGCCCGATGCCGGCGCCGATGATAGCGCGAAACTCAATGCGCTGCTGGAACACCTCGACCAGCTTCATGACGAGGGCCACAAGGTGCTCGTATTCTCCCAGTTCGTGACCATGCTCAACATCATCCGCGACCGGCTTGTCGCACTCGAACGTCCGTTCCATTATCTTACGGGCGCTTCACGCAACCGCGCGCAAATTGTCGAGGGCTTTCAAACCGATGAGCGCGCCGCCGTGTTCCTGCTCTCGCTCAAGGCGGGCGGCAGCGGCCTCAATCTCACCGCCGCGTCGTATGTCATCCTCTATGATCCCTGGTGGAATCCAGCGGTGGAAAATCAGGCCATTGACCGGGCGCATCGCATTGGCCAAACGCAGCCCGTGATGGCCTACAGGTTGATCACGAAGGACACGATCGAGGAGAAAATCCGTAAGTTGCAGATGCAGAAAAACCTCATGTCCAACGACGTGCTGGGCGATGAGCGTTTCACTTCATCGCTCGACCACCGCGACCTCGCCTATCTTTTTGAACTGGGCGATGAAACTACCAGCGGTGAAGAATAGAATTTTCCCGGAGGCTCAACCTTCCGCGCCTTCCAGATACGCCAGCGCTTTCTGATAGCTTGCGCGCTCGAGATAATGGGCGAGACGCGGAGGCAATGCGCCGCGGCATCGCTCATGAATTGCGGCAATGGCCTCCGACACTTCACGCAAACGGTTGAGATGAGCCGCAGCATCGCGTTCGCGGAAGGCGTGATCCGCGATCACATCAAGCCGCTTTTGGAGCAATTGGCGCAATTGCTCCAGTTCATTGGGGTGTGTTTTTTCAGTCTGCATCTTCTTCAACAGCGGTAGTAGCGAGCAGGGAGAATGAATGACTGCACGTCAAGTTTTTCGTCTGAATATAATCGCAAATTATTCCGTGCCAGAGTTCAAATTATTAAATAATTCAAGTATGAATCGCATTAGTGAAAATATTTTAAAAAATGCGTGAGGATTCCCTTGTCGGATTCGGAAAACACTCCATAGACAAGACATGCATTCTAAAAACTTTCTTCTCCAATTAGTGAGCTGATCAATCACTGCACAGCACACGAACAAAAGAAAGCCAACCGTCTCCACCTCTACAAAATGATGTCAGCCACCGCAGAACCCCGAGTAAAAGAACAGCCCCTGCGGAATGAACCAGAGGCTGGGAATGCTCAGGAAAGTTGGTGGAGCGCAGTCCTCAATCAGTTGCGTGATCGCATCGGGGTTTCGATGTTTGAAAAATGGTTTGCGAATGTGAATGTCGAATGCGCCGATGCAAATCGCGTGGTGCTGGGAGTGCCAAACCTGATCCATCTTTACTGGATCGAGGACAATTACAAGCAGGTGCTCTCGGCCGCCATTGCCCACGCGCTCGGACAGTCACGTGAGATTGAATTCGTCACCGTAGCCTGCACTACGGGAAATCTGCCGATGATCATGGAAGCCACGGCTCCCGCTCCCACGGCCCCCAAGGATGAGCATCGCCTCACGCGTTCCACCATTAATTCGGGTTTGAACAATCGCTTTTCCTTTGACTCTTTTGTCGTCGGCCCAAACTGCGCTTACTCTTGCGCCGTAGCCAAGGCCGTGGCCGACAAACCGGGCAAGACCTACAATCCCCTCTTCCTTCACGGTGCCGCCGGACTGGGCAAGACCCATCTGATGCAGGCCATCGGCCATGAAATTCTGCGGAACAAGCCGCGCAAGACGGTGCGCTATGTGACCAGTGAAATGTTCACCAATGAATACATCGAGGCCGTGCGCCACGGCGGCGTGACTTCCTTCCGCCAGAAATATCGCAAGGTGGACGTGCTCTTGATTGATGACATTCACTTCCTCGCGGGCAAGGACCACACACAGGAGGAATTTTTCCACACCTTCAACGAGCTTTTTAATTCCCACAAACAGGTCGTGCTGGCCAGTGACCGCGCGCCGAGCGAGATCAAAAATCTGGAAGACCGTCTTGTCTCCCGCTTTGAATGGGGCCTGGCGACGCAAATCCAGATGCCCGACCTGGAAACGCGCACCGCGATCCTGCGCCAGAAGATGCGCGACTGGACGGTGCAGGTTCAGGACTGGGTCTTGGAATACCTTGCTGAAAACATCCGCACCAACGTGCGGCGGCTTGAAGGCGCATTGATGCGCGTGGCGGCGCACGTCTCGCTCGGCGGCCCGTCCTTGTCCCAGTCACTTCTGGAAACAATGCTCAAGGACATCATGGACGAAGCCCAGGCGCGCGCTATCTCGGTCGATTACATCCAGAAAATCGTGGCCGAGCACTTCGACATCCGTCTGGCGGACATGACGAGCCACCGCCGCCCCAAAAACATTGCGGAACCGCGTCAGATCGCCATGTATTTCGCACGTGAATTGACAAAACAATCTCTGGTGGACATCGGAGACGCCTTCGGAGGCCGGGATCACGGCACGGTCATCCACGCCTGCAAGGCGGTTTCCTCCCGTATGACCTCCGAAGACTACCGCCGCACCATCGGCGCACTGCTGGATAAAATTAAGAAAATCTGAGGCTTCCTGCGGGTTCTGGCCGGTCATTCTTGAGCCAGATCGGTTTTTCTGTTCGACACCACCGGATTTCCCGCCCAATATTCTTGCTTAATTTTTCAACCTCGCTAAGAAGAAGCGCAAGCAATGGCTATGAAATTCACCATCAACAAAGACGCCTTCATCGCGGGGCTTCAGCAAGTTCAACATGTGGTCAGCAGCCGCACCACCCTGCCGATCCTCTCCAACGTGCTCATCCGGGCATCCAAGAAGGGATTGCAGCTCGCCACCACCGACCTCGATGTGAGTGTCAGCGGCTATATTGAAGCCGAGGTCAAGGAACCCGGTGGCACCACCCTTCCCGCACGACGCCTCTTCTCCATCATCCGGGAACTGCCCGCTGACGAAGTGGAAGTTTCTGTGGATGAGAAAAACATCGCGCAAATCCGTTGCGGACCCAGCAATTTCAAAATCAACGGTCTCAGTGACTCTGAGTTCCCCCAGCTCCCCACTTTTACCGATGCCAAGGAATTCAAACTCGAACAGCGCGTTCTTAAAGAGTGTCTGCGGAAAACCTCCTATGCCATCTCCACCGACGAGATGCGCTTTGTGCTGAACGGCATCCTTTGTTCCTTCAAAGAAAACAAGCTCACGATGGTCGCCACGGACGGGCGCCGTCTCGCCATGGCCGAACAGGAGCTGGAATTTCCCCAAAGCAATGAATGCGACATCATCATCCCCACCAAGGCGGTGAATGAAATTCAGCGCCTGCTGGGTGACGAAGGTGAAGTCATTCTCAGGGTCGGCGCGGGCCAGATGGAACTGGAGATGGAATCCTTCACTCTCACCAGCAAGCTCATCGAAGGCAATTATCCCAACTACCGCCAGGTCATTCCCAACGACACCAAGGAGCGCGTCGCTCTCGAACGCGAACCGCTCCTGCGCACCCTCGCGCGCGTCTCCCTCCTGCTGGTGGACAAGTCCAATTCCATCAAACTGCGCTTTACTCGCGACAACCTCAAGGTTGAGGCCAATGCTCCCGATGTCGGTGAGGCCCACGAAGACATGCCCATCAGCTACAAAGGCGCGGACATCACCATCGCCTTCAATCCTGAATTCCTCATGGCGCCCCTGCGCAATCTCAACACCGACGAGGTGCATCTGCATCTCATCGACGAAATCAGCCCCGGCGTCATTCGCCAAGGCGCAAATTTCCTCTATGTCATCATGCCCATGCGCGTGAACTCTTAACCACCACGACTCCAGATGAAATCAAATACTACCTACCAACTCGCGCTCGGCCTCTGCTGCGCCGCCCTGGCATCCTGCGCCAACATGTTCCCACAAGCGCAAAAAGATGCGCCAGGAAACCTCGACCACCCGCCCGGCGGCTCGCGCTATCTGGTGGACAATACCATGCCGCCAGCCGGCCCGCAGGACAATCCGGACGCACCCGCAGATCCGACCCCGCTTCCTCCACCACAGGTCAATCCTCCTGACAGCACACCCCCACCAGCGGTCACCCCTACCCCGCCCCCTCCGGTAACATCCACGCCTCCGCCCGCCAGCAACGCTCCCTATGGCAAACCTGTTCCAGGGAAAAAAGGATTTGTTTACAGCCCTTTCGATGAAAAGGCCGGCATGATTGATGTCCGCGACTACGCTCCCGGAACCAAGGTGCGCGATCCCTACACCAACAAGATTTTCCTGGTGCCTTGAGCCAATCCCGATTTGATAATCAATCAGTCAAGGCGCGTTGCACCCCAACGCGCCTTTTCTTTCCCCCGCCATGATCACCGCACCACCCACCAAAATCGCCGTTCTCGGCGCGGGTCTGCTCGGTGGTTCTTTGCTGGCGGCTCTTCGTAAAAAATCTCCCAGTTTACATCTTCGCGCTTGGGCGAGACGGGCAGATACTGCGAAGGAAGTCACCCGACTCCACCTCGCCGACATCGCCTCGACCGATCTTGATCTGGCAACCGATGGCGCGGAACTCGTGATCCTCTGCACACCCGTGGAAACCATGACCGGTCTGGCGAAAAAATTAAACGTGACCCGGCTCGCGCCACAATGTGTCGTGACCGATGTTGGCAGCGTCAAGACCCCGGTGGTCACCGCTCTGGAAGACATTCTTGCAGCAAAAAAAATCACCTTCATCGGCTCCCACCCCATGGCCGGGTCGGAAAAATCAGGACTGGAAAATAGCCGGGCGGACTTGTTCGAAGGCGCGTCGTGCATCATCACTCCGACGCTTTTCACAGCAGAGATCGCATTGCATCAGGCACGCTGGTTATGGACCCTGGTCGGCGGCCGGTTGCTGGAAATGTCCCCCGAGGATCATGACCGGAAAATCGCCAGCATCAGTCACATGCCACACCTCGCCGCTGTGGCCATCGCCTTGTCATCCCTGCATGATGATCCCGATGCGGCCATCTGCATGGGAAACGGTTTTCGTGATACCACTCGCATTGCCTCCGGCGACCCTGAACTATGGACGGGGATCATCTCGCAAAACCGCGTTGAAGCACTCGCCGCATTGAGCAAACTGCAAATTGAAATCGGCAGAATGCACCAGGTCATCGAGCAAGGCGATGACAAAGCCTTGCACACCATCCTTGATCAGGCCAAATCACTACGCGATCATGCCTTGAAAAGCTGATAGAAAAATCTCAGCCGCCATGTCCAGCCTCCGCTCCAGCAGACTCAAGCACATCCCCACGGAGATCACCGTGCCGGGAGACAAAAGCATCAGCCATCGCGCCATCATGTTCGCCGGACTCTGCGATGGCGTGACCCGCATCACCAACTTCCTGCCAAGCGAGGACTGCCTGGCCTCCTTGAATGCCATGATCGCACTGGGCGCTGATGTGGATGTGATCGAAACCAACGATCACGGCCAGCCCCTGACTCTCGAGGTCACCGGCCATGGCATGAAGCTCTGTGAACCTGCCTCCGAGATTGATTGCGGAAATTCCGGCACCACCATGCGCCTGATGTCCGGCATTCTCGCAGGACAGCCATTTACCAGCACTCTCATCGGGGATGATTCTCTCTCCGGTCGTCCGATGAATCGCATTGCGATCCCGCTCCGCAGCATGGGCGCACAGTTGGATGGACAGGGCGAAAAAATCTGCGCGCCGCTCAATGTCAAAGGCGGGCCGTTGCAAGCCATCACCTATCCCCTGCCCGTGGCCAGCGCCCAGGTAAAAAGCGCCGTGCTGCTGGCGGGTTTGCAAGCCACTGGAAAAACTTCTGTCATCGAACCCGCTCCCACGCGCGACCACACTGAGCGGCTCCTGGCGCACTTCGGAGTCAAATGCGTGCGCGACGGCCCCACCGTGAGCATTTATGGCGGACAGAAACCTGAAGCCCGTGACCTGCGCATACCGGGCGACATCTCCAGCGCCGCATTTTGGATGGTTGCCGCCGCCGCCACACCAGATTCACAAATCACCCTCAAACATGTCGGACTGAACCCCACACGCACCGGAGTGGTGAATGTTCTGCTCCGCATGGGTGCCCAGATCAATGACTTCGTGGAAACATCATCTGGCGAACCTTGCGGTAACATTGTCGTCCGTGGCGGTGACCTCAATGCTACCAGCATCGGCGGCGATGAAATCCCCAACGTGATTGATGAGCTTCCCATCCTCGCCGTCGCCGCCGCACTCGCGCAAGGACAGACGGTCATCCGTGACGCGCGGGAATTGCGCGTGAAAGAAACTGACCGCATCGCTGTCGTGGCAAAAAATCTCCGGCTCATGGGAGTGACGGTCGATGAATTCGAGGACGGCATGGAAATCACTGGAGGCAGCCGGCTCATAGGTGCCACGCTCGACAGTCACGGAGACCATCGAATCGCCATGGCCTTCGCCATCGCCGGACTGTTTTGCGAAGGCACCACAGTGATTGAGAACACTGAATGCATCAGCACATCCTACCCGGGATTCGAGCGGCATCTGGAACTGTTTCTCAGGGTCCCCACCCAGCCAGACACGCCGGTGTCCGTCATATCTCGCATTCCGCACGAGATTGGAATACGCATCAGCACCCCGGAGGAATGAACCCGCGCATCATCACTATTGATGGCCCGGCCGCCTCGGGAAAAAGCAGCGTCGCCCGTGAGATCGCCCGCCGACTCGGCTGGATCTATGTGAACACCGGTAACATGTATCGCGCCGCGACTTGGGCCGCATTGCGTGATGCGATTGATGTCTCCGACGAGGCCCAGATCGCCCGCGCTGCCGCAGGCTGGGACATCACCTGCCCGGTGCTCAACCAATGTTGTGCCGTCCGCATGGATGGGCGCGACATCGACTCCGAGCTTAACAGCGAAAATGTGAACCACGCCGTCTCGCTGGTCTCGCGCGTGCCGCAGGTGCGTGACCGCCTCGTGTCCATGCAGCGCGCCATCGGCACCGCCTATCCGGTGGTCATGGAGGGCCGTGACATCGGCACCGTTGTTTTTCCAAATGCGCCCGTTAAGTTTTACATCGACGCCTCGGAAGAAGTCCGCGCCCGCCGTCGTGGATTGCAAGGTCAGACGGATGCCATACGCCGGCGTGACCAGATTGACAGCACCCGAAAGAACGCCCCCCTCATGGCCGCCAAAGATGCCGTCATCATCGACAGCTCCGATCTCTCGCTGGATCAAGTGACCGCTCGCGTCATGAAAGAACTGCAACAACGCGACATCGCTCCCGCATCTGAAACCGGTCATCACCCATGAATCTCTCCTACTGGCTGGGATACAGTTTCTTCAAACTCAGCGCCCGGGCATTTTTTAATTACCGCGTCATCGGAGGTGAAAATCTCCACGTGCCCGGCGGCGCACTCATCGTGAGCAACCACGCCAGCTTCCTCGATCCGCCATTCATCGGCGTCGCCTTCGACGAGGACATCCATTATTTTGCCAAGAAATCACTCTTCAAGAATCCAGCCTTAGGCGCTCTGATTCGCTCTTGGAATGCCTTCCCTGTTGATCAGGATCGGCCGGACATGGGCAGCCTTAGAACTGTCATTCGCCTTCTAAAATCAGACCGGAAAGTTCTCGTGTTCCCGGAAGGGTCGCGTTGCTACGACGGGCAGTTACTCCCAGGTCTTCCCGGAGCTGGGCTTATTGTCGCGAAGTCCGGCGTTCCGGTTCTGCCCGTGCGAATTTTCGGCACTCATGAAGCCCTGCCCCGTGGCGGCAAAACCCTCAATCCTTCGGAGATCACCGTCGTCTGCGGCAAGCCCTGGCACTATGACCCCGCAAAATATTCATGCGAAGGCAAGGAACTCTACCAGCGCATCAGCGACGATCTCATGGAGCACATCGCCGCGCTGAGTTTGTAGCCCTGGCAGCCTGTTGAAAAACCGGGTAACACGGATTTCAGCCTGTGTGTGGTTCAGGCATCTTGCCTGAATCGAAGAAGAACTACAGGCTGGTGCGCAGCCGCGAACGAACCCTGTCGCACACTCAGCCAAGATGGCCTGTGTGGCACAGCGCCTCCGGCCTGTGTGTCATACGGGCATTCTGCCCGTTTCTCCCGGCCTGGCCGCAGGCTGCAGGTCTGGAACCCGGCAGAGTGCCGGGACAAGACACAGGGCAGAAGCCGTATGCCACATCATAAATCATCCAGCGGGCTGCGCACCGCCCCCTGCATGGCCTTCACCGCATGCGTGTAAATTTCCGTGGTGGACACACTCGAATGCCCCAGCCGCTCTTGAATGCTGCGAATGTCCACGCCCTTCATCAGCAAATGCGTGGCATAACTGTGGCGCAGCGTGTGCGCCGTCACCCGCTTGGCGATGCCCGCCAGCTTCACCGCTGCCGCCAGCGCCCGGCTCAGCCGCGCCTCATGCACATGATGCCGCCGCACGATGCCCGAGCGCAGATCCGTCGAGCCATGGTCAGAAGGAAAAAGCCAGAACCATTCCCAGCGCTCCCCCGCCTTCGGTGATTTCACCGCGAAAGCATGAGGCAGTTCCACGCCCGGCGCGTCACGTCGCCGGTCTGCATCCCAGAGGGCGCGCGCATGGGCCAGTTGATCCGTCAAAGCAGGGCGCAACACCTGCGGCAGTTCCAGTGTTCGATCCTTATCACCTTTGCCGCCCCGCACGGTAAGAATGCCCGCCGCCACGTCCACATCCTTCACACGCAGCCCCAGCGTTTCCGCCAGTCGCAGGCCACAACCGTAGTGCAATCGCGCCAGCATCGCCTCCTCACCGCTCATCGCGCCGATGATGCTCCGCACCTCGTCTAAAGTGAGCACCACAGGAATGCGCTTCGGGCGGCGCGGACGGTGCTTTTCGATGCCCGCCAGTTCCACTTGCAACACCTCACGATAAAGGAAGATGAGGGCGTTGAGCGCTTGATTGTGGGTGGACACCGCCACATCGCGTTCCACGCTCAAGTGTTTGAGGAAGGACGAGACCTCCGCCTCCCCCATCTCCTTCGGATGGCGCAACTCATGGAAATGAACATACTGCTTATACCACATCACATAAGCGTCTTCCGTGTGGCGTGAGTAGTATTTGGCGCGGATGGCCTCGCGCAGTTGGCCTTCGATTTTTGGCGGGTTCATATTGAGAAACGAGAAATATTTTCATGTCAATAATGCCGGATATGCGCAGAAATATCACCAAATATAAAGGCTAATGCACAAATTCACGCATTAGCCTCCACGCGCCGCCGCCCCGCCTCCAGAAAAAGCTTCACTTTTGGAGCCTATAAGGCAATAAATATGTGCGCTTATGCAGAATATCTCAATGTTAGGCGTTCTCCGCGCACCCTCCGCGAAGAACGCCGAAACGGCACAAGCTCATGGAAAGCTCTCTCTCGACATCTTGGTTTAGCCGCCACCGACGCCGCATTGCGGAGGTAGGCACGGGGCACGCCATCTACGCGACCTTCAACTTCCTGTGCGACCACATCCTTTACGTCTTCGTCGTCTATCGGCTCGGCCTGCTTCGCGGCGGAGCTATTATGACGGCATTCTCGCTTATTGGGTGTGCCATCACACTCATCATCTACGAGCGGATGCGCATAGATTGGGTCGGCGTTGGCAGCCTCGCGCGACTCTCCGCGCTCCCGAATCCGTCTTGGTGGCAGCGTGTCATTCTCAGGGCCACACGCCACGGCGACTTCGCCATCTTCCTCGCACTTTGCGCGTTTCAAGACCCTTTCATCACGACCGCCTATTTCCGACGCGGACGTTTCGACGGCATTACCGCTCGCGACTGGCGGCTTTTTCTCGCCAGCGTTTTCGTCAGCAACCTTTACTGGACGCTCCGCTCCGGGGCTGTCGCCGCCATGATTTTCGGAGCATGGCACTGGCTGGCACCGGCCTAGCCCGCCGCAAGGAACCAATGGAATCGCACTACACCCCAATCGAGCAGGCCACGGCCACCCTCTTTTCGCGCCGCCAGCAGATGCGTCCAGCCGCTCGCGATGCCTTCGAGGAGTATTTAGCGTCCGGCCATTTCGCAGTTTTGTTTCGTCCGGTTGCCACACCGAACTTCGAGCTTCTACGCTTCGCGTCGTTGGCCACTGCTCACAACCTTACCCCGCTCGTAATCGAGTATCACCGCGACAAGTTTGTTTCGTATTACAACCCCATCAAACACGCACTCGCGCAGATGCGCTTTCACAACGGCACCGGACGCAACGGCGGCGCACGAATCAGCGGGCTGACGGTTGCCGACATTTCCGCCTCTACCGGTCGCGCCCTCGCCGATGTCACAACACATTCCGGCGAACCACTTCTAGCCTTCCACCACCACCTCCTTTCCACTGTCAGCGAGCTTCGTGAGGTTGCTCTTTATGATGCTTCGAGTTGGTTTCACGCTCACGGCGGCACCGCGCGACACTACTACACTCCCCTTCTTTCGTTGTTTGTAGAGCACGCGATTCTTTTCGAGACTTTCCTCGCAACGCCTCACGAATCCCAATTCATTTCCGATGTTGTCCTCCCTGCTTTCGATGCTGCATACTCCGCGCATGGTTGCCAGCCGCTCATCTGTCGCCTCGACCCGCCCGATACCGAGGGGCATTCGTATTGGCTTCAGTATCCGCACGAGCTACGTGAGACTGCATCTCTCAGGCTTTCATCTTCCACGCGCCTTAGCCAATGAGCCGAACGCCTAACCATGCGCTGCAGCGAACGGCTCCGCGTGTCACGGCGCGTGCTTTCTGCGAGCGGAGCGCCAGCTACATTTGGGCGTCTTTCGTTCGTGCCACGGTTGGGCACGCGCCGCGCCACGCTCCGCCGTCGCTGAGCTTGG
>JAYVOH010000302.1:0-2904 GCA_043758025.1 Verrucomicrobiota bacterium | reverse complement strand
TGGGACACAAGCAAATCAGCGGTCGAGCCAAAAATCCCACAAGTGAAGCGCGACGTTTTTGATGGCGTGCCTGCATCATATACCTTGCATCCTGATTTTCAGAAATTCTATGCAGAGCGGCTCGAAGAGGCACTCAGGAAGATGTTCCACCCGCCACCGGAGGGCATGTCAGGGAGCGTTTTTGTCACAGATCGTAGTGACATCAGCGCGCAGATTCGTGCCCGCCTTTTATCGGCTGGGGCCAACCTCTCAGGCTTGGTGGAGATTTGCACCAAGCTCGACAAATTTGAAAGCGAGGCACGGGAATTGGATCCGCAGATTAGGCAACTCTCGCAGAACACAACAGCCCTGTTGGAAGGCGGTAAACTGCACACCAAGCGCGGAGAACTTACCAGCCAACTTGCCCAAATTGAAAGTCACCGGTCAGAACTGAAAGGAAAAATTCGGGATCTCGAGGTGTCGCTCGCGGAACTGCGTCGTGAGGAAACCAACCTCAGTGAACAGGCACAGAAAGGCGAGAGGGGCCAAAGCATAGCGGTGCGCGCTGCTGTTTACCGCGAAGCCGTGGCCGAAATCAAATCGCGGGCAGCCACGCAGTTACGCAAAAGCATTTCCCAGCAAGTCGGCGAACTGTGGGTGGAAATCACGGAGCGTGGACGCGAGTTCAAGGGCATTGAATTCGACAACCACTGGACTTGCTCCCTCGTGCGTAACGATGGCAAGCGCACTCTCTGGGAAGATACCAACGCCTCGGCAGGTCAGCGGCAGGTCCGCCTGCTTGCATTCTATGAGGCTCTCCGTCGCCTTGCCCGTCTGGTGCCGCCTTTGGTAGTGGATACTCCGCTGGGCCGTCTGGACAAGGAAGTTAAGAATGCTGTGCTGGATCGTCTCTACCTCAGCGGCCATCAATCCATCATCCTCGCCACGGATTCAGAAATTGATCCTGATGGCCCTTTGTTCGACCACGTTAAAGATCGTCTTGCCCGTGTCTATACGTTGCACCCCCACGGCGAAGAGGACAGTCCAGACTATGAGGTGCGCATCGGCAATGATTACTTTGGGAGGAAGCTATGAATGTAGAAAGCAATTTGAATTTGGCGGTTGGCCCCTATGAGCAGGATATCATGACGTTGCTCAAGTGCTCCCATGAAGACGCCATTATCGTCGAAGACTTGATGCGAAATGAAGTGCTGCACAGCACTTTGGATTGGTTGAGCGAAGCTGAGTTCAAGCGTGCAGCAAAAAAAGCCGCGCGCATTTTCTCTGGCGACCGCGAGTTCTTCCTGGAAGCATATCAAGAGAGACGCAGGGTCTTCCAGCAAATGAAGAAACAGGGCAAGGAAACAACCAACGCAGCACCGCATGAAGTTTAAGCCCAGCCTCGCCTCAGAGGCATTCATTGAAGATGTGCATGATAAGGTAGGCGCACGAAACAAGGCCGTGCTTGGTCGCGCCGCCCTGTTCCTGGCACTCGGCACAGGATTGCCTGAGAACTTCAAGCTTGGTGACTCCAAGGGGAAGGACTTGGATGATGATACTGTTATCGGTGACGAACTTCATGATGTCGTCCGTGCCGCGTTGAACTACCGGGTTAAGCGCACTTTGGATGAGACAGGCTATGCACAGGAGTTTCGCAAGCACTTTGAATTTGGCTGCCAGCGTCTCAAGGAATTATGGGAAGACGCCGGAAACGACCAGGCAAAATTCGTGACGGAACTTCTGCGTCTCGGTGGCGATGGTGTTGGTTTGCCTGCTGGAATGCGCTCGTCTTCGGGCATCCGTGGTATCGTCGAAACATCGGTTGAGTTGAAGCTTCTCGCAGATGACGAGCCATGGAAAATGAACGACACCACCATCAGCGGACAAAACAACTCGTTGCTCATCATCTCTGGCCAACCTGGAAGCGGCAAGAGCCAGCTTGCGCTCGACTTGCTTGCTCAGATGTCGCGCCAGGGAGTCCGCTTCCTGTTCTTCGACCTCAAAGGCGAATTGGAAGAGGCAGGTGATGACAAGCTGAAAGCTGCGAGCCGGAAGAAGTTCTTTGATCAAACGGGTGCTCAATACCTGCGGCTCATTGACCAGCCCTTGCCTGTGAATCCGCTGTATTCCGGCAAGAGCGGCCCAGACACGGCTAACATCGCTTCGCGCATCGCGTCAGTGGTGCGTGCCTTCGGCCCGCAGATGGGACCGAATCAAGAAGACGCCATTCGCGATGCCTACCAGCAACTCCCTCGTCCAGACTTCCCATCACTGGTGCAGCAACTCCAAGCCAGTGGACAGGAGGGAGTCGCCGTTTCTGTTTTGAGCAAGATCGTGGATCTGAACATCTTCGCCACCACCGATAAAGCGCAGCCATTTGAGGAATGGATTGGCCGCTCGAATGTCATTGACCTCAAGCGGCTCGACAACGACACCCGTGTCCTGGTCGTCGCGTTCATCCTGAATTTCTTTATTGAGCGCCTGAGCAACAACCTGTCCGTGCGCAATGGGGTCCAGCCGCTTCAGATGGTGCTCTTCGTGGATGAAGCCCACAATATCCTGCCAAAAGACGGCAAGGCCAAGCTCTTAGACAAACTAGCGCGTGAGGGCCGCTCGTGGGGTTTCCCGCTCTGGTTAGCCAGCCAGGACGCTGACAAATTCGCCAATAAGGATACAGACTTCGCCGAACTCGCCACCGCTGGGATTCATTTTTCACCCGAGACGCTCAACACAAAAGAGCAGAAGTCGATTTTAGGTGGCGTCGTGTCCAAGCAGCTTGAGAAAGGTGAGGCGGTCTTGAGGCTTGGTGGCAAGACGAAGTCCGGAGCGGCTCGGCAATTCTGGAGAGATGGGGGAGCATAACATTAGGACTACTCAGAAGCATGAAAGACAATGAAAACTACTGGCCGGACCTTTGGGCATTTG
>JAYVOH010000301.1:0-2909 GCA_043758025.1 Verrucomicrobiota bacterium | reverse complement strand
TATACTATTTCACGCGCACTACACTAGCGACACGAGGCATCGCGGAAATGGAGCCTACGGGCAGAGATTGTCCAGACGCATCCGGCACAATTTTGTTTATCGAATAGCCGACTAAACGCCGCAGATCATGGGTCGCGGTTATCGAGGATGTCGAAATTATTGCGCTTCCCCCAGCCAGGTCACGTCACGATGCGTTCAGAGACCCCTGCTGCTCCCGTTTCGTCCGCTTCATGCAGTTGACTTCCATGCTGACTAAACCTAAAAAGGAAAATGAAGCCCGCGAAACACGCAAAACAAACGAAAGCAGAGGCACTTAAGCTGTCGTCAGACTCACTCTCGGGATGAATCCCATCAATATCAGAAACACTTTATTTTCATTATTTCGCGTGTTTCGCGGGCAATCCATCTCCGTTCTTAAGCTAAATGGGAAGGTCGTCTTCTCCCAATGGCTTCCTCGCAGAACGGCGAACTGAGAGGATGACTACACGCTTCTTGTCATTGGTGTAGTAGATCCTGAATTGACCACGCCTCTTATGAAAGAACATCTGCCGGATTTCACGCGAGAATTTGCCACGCTCGGGGACGAGGGGATGCCGGTGTGGATTCACACCCAGCGTCTCAATCTTGCCGAACAATTCCTCACGCCACTACTCCGCCGCGACCTCTGCACGCTCCTTGATCCAAAGATAGGCGTCTTCGATCTCCGTTTGGGCGTTAATGGTGTATTCAACCGTAAAGCTCATAGCTTGCGCAGTCGCTCATGCACCCGCTTCGCGTCCACGGTCCTGCCTGCCTCCATGTCATCCAGACCGCGCCGGATGGATTTCAGCGTCTCCAGCTCTTCCATTGCTTCCATCATCTGCTCGTAGGAGCGTTTTCCAACCAACACCGCTTCAGCCTTGCCGTTCACCGTCAGCACCTCGGGCCTGCCTGTCTTATTGACCCGTGTCAGATGCTTCTTGGCGTTCCGCTGGAAGTCTGTCAGGGGGTGGATGTCTTCGATATGTATCATCATGGCTATCAGGAATTAAACATTGAATTACATGTTGCCACTGTTTGCGGATAAAAGCAACTGGTGTGATTCCTGTCGGTGGGAAAGGTTTTTCCCTCGTGGCTACTTTATGGGCCGCTACATCTTCGAGCGGGGACATCCTGCAACGCCCCTGCCACCCTGCTATAGAAGATCATTCCAGCTTGATGGCATACCACACGCCCCCGCTTCCGCAGGAACCACATTGAAGTTTCAGCCGCCAGCGACGGCTGGTCCGTGTGCTCAACGTCCTCTTTGCCTTATGGCCACGCGTTGAATTTTCTTTTCAGCCGACTGCGACAACATCAGCATCGCGCACCATTTTGCTGGTTGAATCTTGGGCCGATTTTGGTATGAAGTGTTCATGCCCCACACGGCCGACCTCAGTCATTTGTTGAAGCTGCTGGATGACGAATCACCCGTGGTGCGTGATGCCGTGCGCAAAGAACTGGCTTCGATGCGGCGGGAACTGCCGGAACGGCTTCTCGCTCTGCCTGTGCCTCTTGACGGCCAGCAGGAGCGGTTGCTGGCGGAAATTCTCACCCCGGTCTGTCGCGAGGACCTGGAGGAAACCTGGCTGGCTTGGCGCTGGCTTTCTTCGCCGGAGGCACAACTGGAGGAGGCGCTGTCTCAGATCGCCGCGTTTCTCAGCGGCTGGCGCGTTCGTGGCGAGGAGCTTTCGCGCAAACTCGATCTCCTGGCTGAAATCGCGGTCAATGACGGATGCGATGACGATGCGCGAAGGTTCTCGGAGTTTTTATTTGGCGGACGCGGCAATGAAGCCAGATTGCGCGGCAACAGCACGGACTACTACTCCGCCAACAACAGCAATCTTCTCTGGGTGCTGGAGCAGGGAATGGGCAATCCGATAACGCTCTGTTCCATTTACATTCTGGTGGGGCGTCGTCTGGGCATTCACATCGAAGGCTGCAACTTTCCCGGACACTTCCTGGCGCGGGTCGTGCAGGACGGACAAATCTGGCTGGTGGATTGCTTCAACCGCGGGCGTTTCATGCACTCGGATGACGTGGCCAGGCATCATCCGGCGGCCAATCCCTCCATGGAGGAAATCATTCATGAATCCGCCACGGTGGAGACGATCATTGCGCGCGTCCTGCGCAACCTTGATGAAGCCTGCGAGCGCGAGAGCAACATGCCGCGCCGCCAGATCGTGCGCCGGTTGATGTTGAAACTGATGGAAGACTAGCCTTCGGTTAAGTGAGAAAAGTCCGGCCTTCTTCCTGATGCGTATTCTGAATATGAAAACGATTCTCTTGGTCAGTCTCGCTGTCGTGGTGGTCGCTTTTGTATGCGCTTCATGCGCGTCATCCCGGTCAGGTTATGAAACCGCGCGATATGATGTGATGCGTGCCGACAATGCCTTTGAAATCAGGAAATATCCCGGGTTAAAAGTCGCAGCCACATCGAACAACACAGACAACGGTTCCTTCATGCGGCTCTTCCGATACATCGGGGGCGCAAATGAGAAGCAGGAAAAGCTGGCCATGACCACGCCAGTATTTATGGAGGCAGGCGAGATGCGTTTTGTCGTTCCGGAAAAAAACAAGGATGCTGCGCCCAAGCCGGCGTCGGAGAAGGTCGAGGTCAAAGAAATGCCCGCCCGCACCGTGGCGGTTTATCGCTTCAGCGGCCGGCGTTCGGACAGACTGGAGAATGGGGCGTTGGATACACTGCGCGATTGGATGAAGACCAACAAGCTGGAGCCGAAGAGCGAGCCATTCTTTGCCTATTATGATCCGCCCTGGACGCTGGGGCCGTTCCGTCGGAACGAAGTTCTTATCCCACTGAAGTAACAATTACATCCCGGTAACTACCTTGGCTGCCCCTTCCATGATCTCCACGCTGAACGAATTCAAAT
>JAYVOH010000300.1:0-21919 GCA_043758025.1 Verrucomicrobiota bacterium | reverse complement strand
CGACGCTAAACTCAAAGTTCACGACGAGCGCAAATCCGAGAGATCGTCACTCTTTTGCATCAAGTCCGACAGGCTGCTAGGGTAAATTAGCAACGGGTTGCTGTGCTTCAGGACGCAATTCACGCATGACAAGCCGGAACTTGCCCGTCGCGGGATCGATCGCCAGTGAGTCCACGCGCTCGATTTCAAACTGCACATTCCGCATGTTTTTCTCCGCCAGGATGGCGTTGAGTGTTTCACGAATGCGACTTTCTGTCTGCTGACATTCCTTGTCACTCAGACCGTCACCGAACCGGGCGCGCATGCGGAAAGAGGTCTTGCTTTCAATCACGATCTGCCAGGCATTCAGCCCCCGCACGACCAGCTCGACAATTACAATCGGATGAATGAAATCATCCGCGCCGTGTTGGTTCGTAAAAACCAGCGCGTCCTCCTGACGACCGACGATCTCCTTGACCCGCGTGAAAGGGTAACGGGTGTGCCCGCTGGTGTCCGGAACCAACACGTCATCCATGTGGTAGCGGATGAGGGGCATCACATCGTTGAACAAGTTCGTGACACAGGTGTGGTTCGCGCCCAGCTCGAAGATCAAATCATCCTCCAGCAGGTGCATGCCGTCCACACCGGGGAGCGTCATACCCATGTAAAGATGCTCGCTGGAGGCGTATACGTTCATCACCGGCACCCGGAAGACGCGTTCCAGATAGCTCTTCACTTCGGGCAGCAGCGGTTCGCCGCCGTTGCCCAGCTGGATGGGCTTGATGCGGAGTTCTCCGCGTTCCTGAGCCTCCCCCAGCATCTTCAGCACCGTGGCATAGCCCGTGAGCACATGCGGCTGGAATTTGTTCAGTCCCTCAATGATTTTTGGCAGGGGCTGGCCGACGTCAAACATGCGCACGTCGTAAAACAGATTGTTGGTGCCGTGATTGCCGGTGAGCATCAAGCTGCTTCCGGCAAAATGGCCTCGGGTGGCGGCAACGAAAGCGGTTCGCCGCCGCCAGCTCAAGGGGGAAATCCGCACCACGTGACTCGAGCCTTTGATCCAAGCTTCGTGCGAGAAAATATAATATCCCACCGTGCCCGATGTGCCTGATGTGTGCAGCACATGGTAACGTCCCTCGAACAATTCCTCGGGGTCCGTTGACTGGGAAAGGAAATCGGCGATGTCACGCCGCTTGATCCGTGGATTGGTGACAATATCGTCAAAGTGCTCGATCACATTCTCCTTGGTCAGGATGGGAAAATCAGTGGGGACGCACGTCTGGGGGTCGATGCCCCGGTCCTGAATCACAGAACGGTAATACGGCGAACGACGCAGAACGAACGCAACAAGCTGACGAAATTTTTTTATCTGCGCGGCTTCCAGCCGGCTTCTTGACATGCGTGAATTCCGCCGGTGATCCCACAGGGCTTTCAGCCAAAGATAGGATTCTCGCGGTGACTGTAACTTCATGATGTCCCGCCAAGGATGGCGGCGGCATTGGGGGGAAGCAAGGAAACCATGGGCGATTTATCAATTCTATTCATCACGTTGTGAAGGCAAAATCCTCGCTGACTCCAGCCATTGCATGAGTCCTTCGATCTTTGGTTGATGCTGCAAATACCCGGCAAACTCCCGGGCATGCAGACGCAGGCTGTCATCTTCCAGACAGCGTTGGAGTAGAGGCAGCGCCTTGTCAAAAGTGAAGTGGCTGGCATTCATTCCCAGGCCCGCCCCGATTTTTTCAATGCGCTCCGCATTGTCGGGCTGGTCAAGTGACATGGCGACGATGAGCTGGGGCACGCCAGCCTTGAGGCACTGCGAGAGGGTTCCGATGCCTCCGTGATGAACCATCACGCACGACCTCGGAAGGATCTGGCTGAACGGCGCATAGGCGCTAACAATGATGGAGTCCGGCAATTCTGGGGGAACTTGGTCTACGGACTTTGTCAGGAATATCGCACGACACCCGATATGCTTCACGAGCTTGGCTGCGGTCTCAAAAAAGGCCCGGACATGAAAATTTCCTGAACCTGCCGTGAATATTACCGGCGCTTCTCCAGCATCAAGGAACCGCGCCAGCGCTGATTCCACAGGGCGCTCCTGCGCCATATCCTCCAGCGGAAAATCCCATTGAAAGGTATTGTGTGGCCAGTCGCGTTGCGGGCTTGCATACCACTCGGGGTAAAGCGCCAGCACGCCATCAGGCGAATGATGCCAACCTTTCCACAGTCGGCGTGGCGGCGTGACACCGATATCAAGACATGCCTTGCGGATCGCGGGCAGCGCGAATCGATCAAAGGGACTCGGGAGGGCAAAGCAGGCTTTGCGCAGCCAATATGGCAGCAGGCGCAACAGGCGTATGCTGGGATAAATCAGCGGCACTTCCGCCGCGCTCATCATGGCCGCTGGATGTAAATGCACGGTGATCAGGGGAATGCGGTGCTTTTCCCGGGCCATCCTGGCACCGAATGTGATCATCGGAGCCAACAGCAAATCAGGCTTGCCGCTGGCAGCGATCAAGCGACCGACTGCGGTGCTAATGGGGGCGGCTGCCTTGCCGGCATGAATAAATCCAACGCGGGTCCCGCCTTCGGGCATCCACATGGACGGATCAGCCAGCATGACATCGAGTTCATCTCCCTCGGGAGCCAGGAATTCAAGGCCAGCCTTGAGCGCGCTTTCTTCATAAACAGGTGAAGTGATCATCGTGACCCGGTGGCCACGTTCAACCAGTCTGCGCCCCAACCACACAAAGGGAAAAACACTTCCCGACGTGCCAAAGGGAAGAAGTATGATGTGCTTCATTCTTTTATTGTAGGAACAATGTGAGTCTTGAGTTGCGGCAAGAGGACGGTTTGAGCAGAAGTCCCCCGCATTTCTTCTCCATTCCGCATACCGGCCATCTCGTTCCGGCAGTCGCAGAAATCAACCTCTAAACAGTGGCGGATTCAATCGACTCAAAGGATTCCGCGCTCTACCCTGAGTAGCAGAACTCCACCCAGCTCAAATATTTCCGGTTACAGGCGGGAGTTTACAATTCGCAACATGGAACTTGCGCTTGCCTCATCCAAAGAACTGACACAATAGTCAAGTCGACTTTATCTGCACAATACACATGGAAAAAGAAGCTATCGCAATCATCGGAATCGGCTGCCGGTTCCCCGGTGCCATCAATGACAAAGAATCCTTTTGGAAGATGCTGGTCGAGGGTCGCGATGTAGTCTCCGAAGTGCCTTCTGATCGATGGAATGTGGAGCGCTTTTATGACGCCGAACCTGGCATCGCAGGAAAGACAATTGCCAAGCGCGGCGGATTTCTGGATGCGATCGATCAGTTTGATCCGCAGTTCTTTGGCATCTCGCCCCGTGAGGCACCCTATATCGATCCGCAGCAGCGCTTGCTTCTCGAGACCGCCTGGGAAGCGATGGAAGACGCGGGTGTGATTTTGGACCTGGAGAAGGGAACAGACATCGGCGTCTTCGTCGGCGTCTCGCACAATGATTATCAAAACATCCAGGGCGGTTCCACTGACCGCTCGGGGATCAGCGCCCATTCTCCCACCGGCAACGCCCACAGCATCGCGGCCAACCGCATTTCCTATTGCTTCAATCTCAAGGGGCCGAGCATGTCCATGGACACCGCCTGTTCTTCGGCTCTGACCGCAGTGCATATCGCTGTGGAACAAATCCGCTCGGGCAAATGTAAAATGGCCATGGCCGGCGGTGTGACCGTGATGATCACCCCGGACGGCTTCATCGGCTTCTCCCAGGCCGGGATGCTGTCTCCCGACGGCAGATGCGCCGCGTTCGATGCCACTGCCAATGGATTCGTCCGCGGCGAAGGCGCGGGCATGGTGCTGCTGAAACCGCTTTCACAGGCGCTCGCCGATGGCGACCCAGTGCAAGGTGTCATCATCGGTTCCTCACTAAACCAGGACGGACACACCAACGGTATTTCTTTGCCAAGTCCCGAAGCGCAGGAGCAACTGGTGCGCGATGCCTGCGCCGATGCGGGGATCAATCCCGCGCATGTGGGTTACGTCGAGGCCCACGGAACCGGAACGGCGGTGGGCGATCCCATCGAAGCCACGGCGCTGGCGAACGCGCTCTGTGAAAACCGCAGCTCCGATTCTCCTCTGCCCATCGGCTCGGTGAAATCGAACCTCGGCCATTTGGAAACCGCCGCCGGCATTGTCGGTCTCATCAAAGGGATGCTCGTTCTGAAGCATGCCCAAATTCCGGCCAGCCTGCATTTCACGACGCCGAACGAGCACATTGATTTGGAGGTTCTGAAACTCCGCGTGCCGGTTCAGATGGAACCTTTCCCGAAAACAGAAGGCCCACGCATGGTCGGTGTCAATTCCTTCGGCTTCGGTGGTGCCAACGCGCACGTCATCCTCACAGAGCCGCCCGCGACGAAAAAGCAAAAGAACCAGGCCGTTGTCGCGGAAAGATCCTGGCCCATCGTTCTCTCCGCCCGTTCAGAAAAAGCGTTGCAAGGCGCGGCCTGGCGCTTGAGCGAATGGATTGATGAGCATGAAAAAAACAACGGCGCCGCGCCGCTGCTTCCGGCGCTGACCTACACACTGGGCGCTCGACGGAATCATCACGCGCATCGGATCACCCTTGCCGCAAAGTCGTCCGAGGAATTAATCCATGAACTGCAGGCGTTCTCGACCGAGCCTTCCAAGAGCCAGTTCCAGAATTCATTCACGCCGCGCCCCGAACACGCGCCGCGCATCGGCTTTGTCATGAGCGGCCAGGGCCCGCAATGGTGGGGCATGGGCCGGGAGCTGATGAAAAGCGAACCGGTCTTCCGCAAGACCATGGAAGCCTGCGCCGCCGCCATGAAGCCGCACGCGAAGTTTTCTTTGCTCGAAGAACTCGCCCGCGACGAAGCAAGCTCGAAACTTCAGCATACAGAGATCGCGCAGCCCGCGATTTTCGCCATGCAAGTGTCGCTCGCCGAACTCTGGAAATCCATGGGCGTGACGCCGTCCGCCATCGCCGGCCACAGCGTTGGTGAAATCGCTGCGGCCTGCGCCGCCGGCATCCTCAGCCTTGAAGAGGGTGCGCGGGTCATCGTTCTTCGCGCGCGCCTCATGCATGAATGCGCTCGCGGTGAGGGCACCATGCTCGCCGTCGGCCTATCTGAAGAAGAGGCCACTAAATTAATCACCCAACACGGAGGCGCGGTCAGCATCGCGGCCTTCAACGGCCCGAAATCCCTGACGCTCTCCGGCCCTCGCGCCGCGCTGGAGCCGTTGATGACGGAACTCGAAGCCAAGGGCGTGTTCGCCCGCTTCGTGCGCGTGGATCATCCGTTCCATCACGCGTTGATGCAGCCATCTGCCGACGCCTTGACAAAAACTCTGGCCGATCTCAAGCCGCACAACGAGACGGTTCCATTCTTCAGCACGGTGAGCGGTCAGCGTTGCGCCGGTAAAGACTGCACGGCGGCTCATTGGGGTCGCGGTATCAGACAGTCGGTTCAATTTGTTCCGGCGGTCAATGCCATGGCCGATTTCGGCGTCGATGTTTGGCTGGAAATCAGCTCCCATCCCGCACTGTCCATCTCCATTCAGGAATGCCTCACCGCGCGCGGACAAAAAGCGCCGGTCACCTCCTCCGCCCGCCGTGAGCGCGAGCACGATTCCTTCCTTGATGCCGCGCTCTCACTGCATCGCGCCGGGGTCGCCCTCGATTTTGCGGCGATGACGCCCTCGCACGAATTCCTTTCGTTGCCCGCCTACTCCTGGGACAAGAGCCGTTGGTGGCACGAGTCCAGCGAACTGCGCGACGGACGCATGGCACCGGGAGGCAAGGGCTTGCTCGACATGCGACTCCCGCGCGCGACGCCGACATGGCTCACCCGCTTGGACAACCGCCACATGGCCTTCCTCAAGGATCACAAGGTGGACACGCATGTCATCTTCCCTGCGGCGGCCTTTGTTGAAATGGTCTTGGAAGCCGGCGTGCAATTGTTTGAAGGACGCCCCTTCGCCATCGAAGACTTCGAAATTCGCAAGCCGCTCATTTTGCCCGATCCACCGTCAGCCATGGTGATGGAACTCGCCTATGAACCCGGCGAGCGCACCTTCACCATCCAGAGCAAGTTCGAGAATGCGGCCTCATGGTCGGTTCACGTCGTCGGCTCCATGCGCAGCGAGCGCACTGAATCATCCTTTGCCAACACCGTCTGGCAAAGCCCCGGCACGGACATGGAAGCGCAAGGCGTCGGCGAGTTCTACGGTCACATGAGTGATCTCGGACTGCGTTACGGCGACGAATTTAAACCGCTGCGCGAACTCGCTGCTGGTGGTGGCAAGTCCGCCGGACGTGTTGCCTTGTCTGAGTCGGTCGGCAAGCGCGCCAGTGAATATGCGTTGCATCCGGTGCTGCTCGACGGCGCGCTGCATGTCTTCTCCGCCAGCGCAAAAACGGTCGAGGATCGTCGCGCGAAAATGAAACTCCCCGTGCGTTTCGCCAAGATTCTTTTCCTGCGCTCGCCCGGTGCATCCAGCCGCGTCAACGCGCGCGTGTTGCACTTCAATGAGGAACTCATCGAAGGCAGAATCGCGCTTTATGATGAGGCCGGGCAACCTTGCGTGCTCGTGGATGGATTCCGCGCCATCAGCATGGCCGCCGCGCGTCGCCCCGGTTCATCGGGCGGAGGTCGTGATTTGCTGTATCACGTGGATTGGGAGCGCTCGGCGTCGGACCGGGTTTCGGAGAAAGCGCAACCGCTGCCGCTGGAAAAACTCCACGGCGCGGCCACGGCCACGCTCGACGAAATCATCGCCATTCGCGGTCGTGCTGAACTCGAAGGCGTGATGGCTTCCGAAGACGAACTGGCAGCGGCTCAACTGGCCCACGGTCTGCGTGAAATGGGCGTGGACGCAAAATCCAAAACAGGATTCACCACCGAGTCGCTTGGCATCACGCCACCGTTGCAAAAAGTATTTGGCCGGCTGATGACCAAGCTCGCCGGACGCGGACTTCTGACCGCGAAGGGCGGCACTTACAAACCGACCGAAAAGTTCAACGCCGCCGCCGACTCCGCAGGAAAAGCACTGGGTGATTTCATCGCCAAACATTCCGGCCATCTGCCGGAGGGTCTGTTGTGCGCAACGACCTGCGGCGAACTTGGCCCGATTCTTCGTGGAGAAAAAGACGCCGTGCAGGTTTTGTTCGGCGGTTCTAACTCGGAATTGCTGGATCATTTCTATGGCGACGGACTTCTCTCCAGCCACTGGATGGCCAGCATCACCGCCGCCGTGCGGGAAGCTGCGGCCCATCTGCCGGAAGGGCGGGGACTTCGCATTCTCGAAATCGGTGCTGGCACCGCCGGCCTGGCCGCGCAATTGCTGCCGTTGCTCGAACGCGGATTGCACAGCTACACTTTCACCGATGTCTCGGCGGGCTTCTTCCCCGCTGCGAATCAAAAACTGGCCGCCTTCCCCGAGGTCGAATACAAGGTCTTCAACCTGGAAAAATCCGGCGTTGAACAGGGCTTTGAGTCGGACACCTATGACTTCGTCGTCGGCACCAACGTGCTCCATGCCGTGGCCGATGTCAGAGCCACGCTCAAGGTGCTTCACGAAGTGCTGAAGCCCGGCGGCACACTCATGTTCATGGATGTGGCCACGCCGCAATTGTGGATAGAAGCCGTCTTCGGACTGACCAGCGGCTGGTGGCATCTGACCGACCATGACTTGCGCCCCGAGCAGCCGCTCATGCAGCGCGCGCAGTGGGAAAAAGCATTGCGCGATGTCGGCTTCGCCGAGACGCTCTCGATCCCCGGCTTGCACGGCTACGATGGTGGCGAAGGACAAATCGCCGTGCTCGCCCGCAAGGCGGGTGTGGAAAAAATCGCAGACTCCGCAGCGTCCGACGCGCCGGTGGAATCGTCATGGGTCGTCTTTGCGGACGAGTCGGGATTGGGCGGCGAAATCGCTGCCAAAGTTACCGCCGCCGGTTCCCGCTGCCGCTTGGTGCGCCGTGGCAAAAAGTTTGCAAAATCGGGCGATGATGCGTTCACGATCCGCGCCGGGGAACCGGAAGATTGGAAAAAACTTTTTGCCGATTTAATCAAAGACGCCGCACCAGAGCATCTTGTTTATTTGTGGACGCTTGATGAAGTCACCGGCATGCGCAGTGAGGACGCCCTGATGGGCACGGATGCGTTGCTGCATCTGACACACGCCCTTGAGGAAACCATGCCCGTTGCCAGGCTGCGCTTTGACTTGATCACGCGTGGAGCCCAGCCCGCAGGCCGTGACATGGGGGCGACCTCAGTGGCCCAGGCTCCGGCCATCGGCATCTTCCGCGTCATTCTCAGCGAGCACACAAACTACGCCTGCCGCTGCATTGACCTGCCGCCAGTCGCAGAAAAATCCGATCAGGATTTGCTCTGGCACGAACTGCTGCATGGCAACACCGAGCGCGAAATCGCACTGCGTGGCGAGGCCCGCTACGCGCAACGTCTCACGCGCGGCCTGCCCGTGGGTGAACAGAAACTCGAATCGTCAGTGCCGCTGCGACTCGAATCACGCGAACGTGGATTGCTTGACAGCCTGCGTTTCACCGCCTTCTCGCTGCCAGCTTGCGGACCTGACGAAGTGCTCATTAAGGTCAAGGCCGCCGGGATGAATTTCCGCGACGTGCTCAAAGCGCTCGCGCTCTATCCTGCAGAAACTGCGGACGCCCGCATCTTCGGTGACGAAGTCGCCGGTGAAGTTATTGCCGTGGGCTCCAAGGTGAAACACCTGGCTCCCGGTGATCGCGCCTTCGGCCTCGCCGTCTTCGGTCTGGCCACGCACACGCTGGCGCGGGCGACGGACATGCGCCCCATTCCTTCCGATCTCACTTATGAAGAAGCAGCGACGCTTCCGGTGGTGTTCATGACCGCATGGTATGCCTTGAAAACCGTGGCCCGCATGAAGAAGGGCGAGATGATTCTCGTGCACGCCGGAGCCGGTGGTGTCGGGATGGCGGCCATCCAAATCGCGCATCATCTGGGCGCGGAAGTCATCGCCTCCGCAGGAAGCGCGACCAAGCGCAACCTGCTCAAAACACTCGGCGTCAAACACGTGATTGATTCGCGCAAAGGCGACTTCGCGGAGTCGGTCATGGAACTCACGAACGGACGCGGCGTCGACGTCGTGCTCAATGCGCTCGCATCTGAAGCAATCCCGATGGGCCTTTCCTGCCTCGCGGAATCCGGGCGCTTTGTCGAAATCGGCAAACGCGACATTTATCAAAACTCACGCCTGCCTCTCTGGGGACTGCGCCGCAACGCTTCCTTCCACGTCGTGGCCATGGACGCGGTCTTCGCAGGAGACGCGGAACAGACGCGCGAACTGCTCAAGACCATCGCTGATTTGGTTGAGGAAGGCGCACTCACCGCATTGCCTTATCGCTCGTTCCCCGCGAGCCGCATTGACGCGGCCTTCCGTCTCATGGCGGGCGGCAAGCACACGGGCAAGGTCATCGTGGCCTTTGCGGATTCGTTTGTGCAGCACAAAGGCGAGCCGCCTTTGCCGCCGTTCGAGATCAAACCCGATGGCGCGTATCTTATCACGGGCGGCTTCGGCGGCTTCGGCAGAGTGCTTTCCGAATGGCTGGTGGAATGCGGAGCGCGTCACCTGGTTCTTTCCAGTCGCAGCGGCGCCTCCACACCCGAGGCTGTCGCCTTTGTGGAAAAACTCACGGCCGCAGGAATCAAAATCACCGTCGTCAAAGCGGACATCGGTTCGCCGAAAGATGTGAAGAGCCTGATCACAACGTTGCGCAAGTCGCGCACGCCGTTGAAGGGCGTGTTTCATCTGGCGATGGTCATTGATGACGCGCCGTTGTCCGCGCTCAACAGCGAACGTGTGCGCGTGGTCATGGCACCGAAAGCTCACGGCGCGTGGTTGCTGCACGAGAACACCAAGGATCTCGATCTCGATTGCTTCGTGATGTTCTCCTCCGTCTCCAGCATTTTCGGCAACCCCGCGCAGGGCAACTACGCGGCGGCCAATGCCTTCCTCGATTCACTGGCGCATCATCGCCGGTCTCTCGGGCTTCCCGCGCTGGCGATCAACTGGGGCGTGCTCGGTGGCGAAGGCTACGTGGCACGCAACGAACGCGTCGCGGAATTCCTCGCCCGTCAGGGCACGGCCGCGCTTGCTCCGCGCGAAGTGACCACCTTGATGGAATCGTTTCTCACGTCACATGCCACGCAAGTCGCCGCGATCCGCGTGGACTGGGCGAAGTGGGGCCAGTCATTCCGCGGCATGTTGGAAAATCCGCTCGTCGAACGCATCTTTGCCTCTGGTGTTGAGATGCAGGAAAACAGCGGTGGCAGCAGCGACTGGAGAGGCAAGATCCAAGCCGCGTCCGCAGAAGAACGCGATGACGTCATCGGCCAGGCCGTGCGTGATGTCGTAGGTTCGGTGCTTCGCGTGAAGCCCGACAGCTTGCGCAACGACCAGCCTTTGACCGACCTCGGACTGGATTCGCTGATGGGTGTGGAAATTGAGAACCTGCTCGAAAGTTCGATCGGAGTGGCTCTGCCGCCAACGAGCCTGATGCGGGCCAGAACCATCGGACAGATCGCCTCCCTCATCTCCGAGCATCTCGGCGGTGGCACAGCGGCGGCACCAGCGGAAAAACTGGCGGCCGTAGTTGAAGCGACTCCCGCAGCCGAAGTGGATGTGGATGCGCTCTCCGACGAGGACATTGACTTGCTCATCGGAGCGACCCGTGACCCGGAACCTGCCGCCGTGACCACGAAGAGCCGCGCATGAATGCCGTAACGGAGCAGGACAGCCGTTCCCGTCTCAAGCAATGGCTCACCAGCGGGGAGGCTAGCCTGCATCCGCTCGCATTCCCGCAAAGGGAATTATGGGAGACATCGCCCGTGCCGGTGGACGATCCTGCGAACCACATCTGCGCTTTCATCGAGATCAAGGGAGCCATCACCTATGAGGAAATGGGTGCCGCCTTGCAGCTCGTGGTCAATCGTCATGAGTCCATGCGGGCTTCCTTCCTTCCGGGGAAAGATCGCCCGTTGCAGATGACTCGAGCCACCGGTTCTTCGTTGCTGAGTTACCGCGAACTCAGTTCCGCTGAATCCCAGCCGGAGGCGCTGGAAGATTTGATGCGGGATACTTTCCGCAAACCTTTCGACATCCTGCAAGGTCCGCTTCATCGGATTGAAGTCATGCGACGCAATGCCAAAGATCATATTTTGGCCTTCTCCATTCATCATGCGATTGCCGACGGCTGGTCGCTGGGAGTCTTCGTGCAGGATCTTTCCACGGCGTATGTCATGGGACTGAAGGGACTCCGCAAAGCCGTGGCTACGGGCCTGGTCGGACTGAAGAGCAGCCTGCCTCCGGTGCCGCAAACTTACAATGAATGGGCCGCCGCCGAGCGCGCCTTCTGGCAGCCGGGTGAACTGGATCGCCGCGCCTCGTTCTGGAAGTCGCACCTTGATGGCTCACGTCAGATTTGGAACCATCGCGAAGATGTTATCCGCAACACCGGCTCCCTGAAGCGGTGGGCGTCTGCGCTTCCGCCGAAACTAACACGCGCCGTGCGCGATCTGGCGGTGAAGAGCGGAACAACTTTATATAGCACCCTGCTCTCGGCGTTTCAGGCCGCGCTGTGGAAATGGACCGGACAGGATGACATTGTCGTGGGAACTCCGGTGGCCAATCGCAACAAGGAGGCGGTTCGTCAGACCATGGGCTATTTCTCGGGCGTGGTTCCGCTGAGGGGCCGCATTGATCCGAAACGCGCTTTCTCAGATCATCTCAAGGCCATGCATGAAACGGCTGTCGATTGCTTTGCCAATGCCGTGCCTTTCGCCGAGTTGGCCCGTATGGTAGAGGCTCCTCGGAAGCCGGGGGCGCATACGATTTTTGATGTGCGCTTCGCCTTGCAAAATCATCCGGTTCCCGACGTGGTGCTGCCGCGCATTTCCACAAAATTACGGATGCGCTCGACCGGCACCGCGCGCTTTGATCTGGCCTGCGAGATTACCGAGGTCGCGTCCGAATTAGAAGTTGTGTGGCTATATCGGCAGGATTTTTTTTCCAAAAGTGACCTCATCTCACTGGATGACTTGTTCCAAGCTGTGGTGTCTAGTGTTTGTCAGAGTCCGGATGGCCGGATCCTTGCTGCAACAGATTTATCTTCCTAATGTCTCCACCCACCACTGATACTCTGACGGAACCCAGCAGGGCTTCGATGGATCCCGTTCTCAGGGCGCCACTCGATGAAGAACACGGCCATACGCACTGGATGAGCCGCGCGGCCTTTCCGCTGGTCGGCGCCGGGCTGCTGGTTTGTCAGGCGGGAGTCGGCGTCGCTGTTTATCATCAATGGTTCTGGCTGGCCGTGCCGCTGATGCTTTTGGTCAGCCATTTCATGCACGGAACCCTGATCGGTTTTCACGAGGCTTCCCACGGCAATCTGCGCAAGAGCCGCCTTTTGAATGATCTGGACGGTCTGCTGATTGGCACCTTGAGCCTGATGAGCTTCACGCTATATCGCGCCGCCCATCAGAAGCATCACTTGCATCTGGCCACGGAACGCGATGAGGAATTGTGGCCTTTTGTGAACGTGGACAGCCCGCGCTGGGCCCGGCGACTTGCGGCCTTTCTTGAGCTGAACTTTGGCATATTGTTCACGCCGTTTCTTTTTGGGCGTATGTTCCTCCGAAAAGGTTCCTTTGTGCGCAACCGCAAGGTGCGCCGGAAAATATGGGGGGAGTATCTCTTGATGCTTGTGGTCTGGCCCGCGATCATCGCCTTCGTTTCCTGGTTTCAATTATGGACTTATTTATTTTGGATGTATCTCCTGCCCGGCATCATCGCGGGCAATCTTCAGAGCTGGAGAAAATACATCGAGCATGTTGGCATGAGCGGGCACACCGCCAAAAGCGCGACCCGCAGCATCATCGCAGACACCTGGACCGGGCGCTTTCTCTCGGTGACATTGCTGCACGAACCCTATCACGCGGTGCATCACCTGCGCGCCGGTCTGCCTCATTACGAGCTGCCGGTGCATGTGGATTTGCTGGTGCCCAACGTTGAGGGAGAGATCACTCCGTTTCCCAGCTACCGCAGCGCCATCATGCATCTGCTGCGCCATCTCTCCGACCCTCGCGCCGGAAGCCATTGGCCTGATGCCGCCGGCCTTCCCAAACCTGTCTGACCATGACTGCAAAACAACCCGACAACAAAACCACCGTTTACGAGGCGGTCGGACTGGCCAAAAAGTTCGACGGTGGAAAGGTCGTCGCCCTGCGCAGCGTTGATTTCCAAATTCATGAGGGCGAGTTCATCGCCATCATCGGCCCCAGCGGCTGCGGCAAAAGCACCTTGCTGGCGATGCTTGGTTCGCTTGACCGTGCCGACAAGGGAACCCTGAACTATCGCAGTCAATCGCTTGCCACCCTGAAAGATCCAGCCGCGTATCGCGCCCATGAAATTGGATTTATCTTCCAGGCATTTCATCTGCTCCCGACTTTTACCGTCTCGGAGAACGTGCAGATTCCCATGTTTGAAGGAAGCCTTTCCAAAAAACAACGGTCGGATCGTGCGGCGGAATTGTTAAAGTCAGTCGGACTCAGCCACCGGCTCAATCACTTCCCCTCCGAACTCTCCGGCGGAGAAAGGCAGCGCGTCGCCATCGCCCGCAGCCTGGCCAACGGCCCCTCCGTCCTTCTCGCAGACGAACCCACGGGCAATCTCGATAGCGACAATGCCCTCCAGGTCATGGAACTCCTGCTCCAGCTTCATCGCGACCTCGGCATGACTCTCGTGCTCGTCACCCATGATCTCGCCATCGCAGAGCGCGCATCGCGAACCATCTGCATGAAAGATGGGCGAGTCGTCCCGTCGCCCACCATCAAATCCTGACCATGACATTTTTTACCATCGTCTTTCGTGGCCTTATCCGCCGCCCAGTCCGCACCGGCCTCACCCTAGTCGGCATTTCCATCGGCATCGCCGCCGTCGTGGCACTGGTCGGAATCGCTGACGGCTACAAGAAGAGCATGGAAAATCAAATGGCCGCCATCGGCATTGATGTCGTCGTCAGCAACATGTCGGGATCATTCCTTCCGAAGGTCTTTGATCCCGCGCTCGAAGCCAAAATCGCGAAGCTTCCGCACGTCGCGGAAACCACCTCCGTTTTGTTTCAGATGGAAAGTGTCGAAGATGCGCCGATGACCATGATTTCGGGCCGGGCGTGGGGTGGATTCACCTGGGGCAAGCTCGCCGTCGTCAAAGGCCGGATGCTCAAGGACGGCGCTGAAAGGGCCGTGGTTCTCGGCCTCACAGCAGCCGAAGTTTTGAAGAAAAAAGTCGGCGACACTCTGCAGCTTGGAGCGGACGAACTGCCCGTGGTTGGCATCGTGGATGGCCGCTCGGTCGTGGAAAACGGAGCCATTATCCTCTCCCTCCAAGTCCTTCAGGAAGTCACCGGCAATCCGGGGAAAGTAAACATCATCGACATCCGCGTGACTCGAGACACCACCAGCGAGCAGGCGACGGAGCTCTGCAAGGAAATCAATAAAATCTTCCCCGAAGGCCGCGCCAAAGTAGCCAGCGAAGTCGTGAGCACCAGTCAGGGATTTCGCATCGCCCAGGCGATGAGCAAAAGCACTTCGTTCCTCGCAATCATCGTCGGCGTCCTCGGCGTGATGAACACCATGCTCATGACCGTGTTTGAGCGCACGCATGAAATCGGAATTCTGCTCGCCGTGGGCTGGAAACGGAGGCGCATCGTTTACATGGTGCTCTACGAGTCCGCCATGCTGGGCTTCCTCGGCGGCGTTGTCGGCGTCGGGCTGGGAGTCTTGGGCGTCTTCATTCTGGAGCATACCACTGACATCCGCGGACTGCTCGAACCCGATCTCAATCCCAAACTGCTGCTCACCTCCGTCGCCATCGCCGTGGTCGTCGGCGTCATCAGCGGTCTCTATCCCGCATGGCGCAGTTCAAAGTTATCGCCCAGCCTCGCGCTCAACAGTTGAACCGAACCACGGGGAGGTTCACGAAGAAAAGGAATATTGAACGAAACGCTCAATTGAGCACTCATTCTGTATTCCATTGTTCCCTCCCCTCCATGAAACCACCACTCCATTTCTTCCCTTCCGCCCTTCTCACGCTCACCCTGCTGATCTCGCGCGGCTTCGCCCAAGATGCCGCGCCCAACGCCCAGGAAATCGCCTCGCGCATCAACACCACCTTGCAGGACGGATCTTCCTCCGCGCGCGTGAAGATGGAGATCAAGCCATCCGCTGACGCAGCCAAAACCGTGCTGCAACTGCAGATCAAAACCCGCCGCACCGCGACCGCGACCGACATCATCTATCAAGTGCTCTGGCCCAAAGAACGCAAAGGAGAATCCATCCTGCTGCACAAAACATCAAATCAAGCCGTCTCCGGCACGGTTTTTACCCCACCGAATTTCATGAAGACCCTCACAGCCGCCCAGATGAAGGATGGGGTTTTTGGCAGCGATCTTTCCTATGAAGACTTGGTGGGAAATTTTTTCGCCTGGGAGAACCAAGCCATCGTCGGCAGCGAAACCGTGGACCACATACCCTGCCAGATTTTGGAATCCAAGCCGGGCAAAAATGATCGCTCCGCCTATGCCAAGGTGCGCAGTTGGATCGATGTTAAAAAACTTGTTCCCATGCGCATTGAAAAACACCTCGCCTCCGGCCAGATGGAACGCCGTATCAACACCACCCGCGTTGCCAAGAACGACGCCGACCGTCCAGTCCCCGCAACCCTCGTCGTGCAGCGCGCCGGATCAGACTCCGTCACGGAATTGGAAGGCTCCAAGAGCCGCTACGACGTGACCTACAAGGACACCGACTTTACCCCGGAGGCCCTGCGCTCCCTCTCCACCCCCGCCGCGCAACCTTGATCAAACCACCTTGCGGACGGCGACGCAGCAGCAAAAGCACTACCGTCTCAAAGCTTGCAGCCGGCGGGGCGCTTGGTGGATTCATGATGTTATCATGAGAGCTGCTTGATCAGGGTATCCTCATTCACTTAATTCTCCGGCACTTCAAGGAATCGTCCGCCCCTGCGCGGCTTCCCACAGCGCATACCAATCTTCGCGCTCCAGCTTGATCCCACATGACTGCGCGGCGCTGCGGATGCGCCCGATCTTGTTGGTGCCGAGGATCGGCAACGGATTCGCGGGATGCGCCATGATCCAGGCGTAGGCCAGTTGTTCCAACGTCGCGCCGTTATAACGAAGCGCGAGTTTTTGCGCACACGCGGCAAGCCGCTGTGCCGCTTCGTTCTTCACATCAAATAAACGTCCCTGTGCCAGCGGACTCCACGCCATCGGGAGCAGACCGAGCTCCTCACATTGACTGAACGTGCCGTCGAGAATCGGCTCCATGTGCAGCAAGTGGAACTCGAGCTGGTTGGTCACCAGCGGTTGTTCCATGCGCGAGTTAAGCAGATCAAACTGATGCACGTTATAGTTCGACACTCCGGCGCAGCGAATTTTACCATCGCGCAATAGATGGTTCAGCCCATGCGCAGTGTCATCGCCGCTGGTCAGCCAGTCCGGGCGATGCACGAGAAACAAATCAACGTGATCAGTGCCCAGCAGCCGCAGTGATTTCTCCGCGCTCTTCATCAGGCGCGCGCCGCTGGCATTGTAATGCGCGACCTCGCGCTTGGGATGATAATGACACGGCACATAAATGCCCGCCTTGGTCACGATCTCCAACTTGTCGCGCAGTCCCGGCGAAAGCGCGATGGCCTTGCCCAATGCTTCCTCGACAGCATAGAGCCCGTAAATCTCCGCAGTATCAATCGTTGTAATGCCGAGATCGACACACGTGTTAATCCGATGATTCAACTCCTGCGGCGTCGGCGCTGGCTCATCAAGAATACGCCAGGTGCCGTAAATGAGCTGGGAGAATTCAGGGCCGTTGGGGGCGATGCGGTAACGATTCATGGAATCTGCGGGAGGTTCAGGATTTATTTTCTATCCACGGCACTTCCAGACAGCGGCATATTTTCCGAGCAAGCAGATCAGGAATCTCCTTGTGACGAGGCACAGGTTCACGCCTGCCCGTGTTTGGATTCCAGTAGATCGTGTGCGATCCGCCCTCGCGCTTCATCGCGCAGCCATGTGCCTCCAAACGGCGGATTAAATCACGCCGCTTCATGATCAAGCAAACGCCAGGTCGCGGGTGGTGCCACCGCTCGGAAGTGTCTTGGCGGCATCAGCCCTGCGATCTTCGATCAGAAGTTCGATGGCATCATGCAGGCTTTTCACCGCATCATCTTCCGTGACCCCTTGGCCGTTCGCCTCCGGCATCTCGGGGCAAAAGGAAACAAACCATTCGCCGTCACGATAGACGCGGGCGGTGAAGCGTGGCATGGCATGCGTATTCATCTGGCAAAACTACCACGGCTTCTCTTGCTGGCAATGGTCAAGCCAGGCCCAATACCTCACGAACTCGCTGCGGAGTCCAGCCCGATTGGCGCAAGGCGCGCAGCGAACGTGCATCATCCCGTTTCGCCAGACGCTTGCCAGTTTCGTCGGTGATGAGGCGGTGATGATTCCACAGTGGAACGGGAAGTCCGAGCAATGATTGCAGCATGCGATGCAGATGCGTCGCGGAGAGCAAGTCCTCGCCGCGCGTGACCAGCGTGATACCCTGCGCCGCATCATCCACGACAACCGCCAGATGATAGCTCGTGGGCGTGTCCTTGCGCGCGAGCACCACATCTCCAAGCGGCGAAGGATCGGCAGTGAACTCGCCGTGCACGAGGTCTTGCCAAAGCAGACTGCGTCCGACGAGCAACATGGCTTTTTCCAGGTCGAGCCGCAGCGCATAGTCGCATCCGCTGGCGATGCGCGCGACAGCGGCATCGGCGGAGAGTTTCTTGCAGGTGCCCGGATACATCAGCCCTTCGGCTCCGTGCGGAGCCTGACCGGCGCGCGCAATTTCCTCCTGAATTTCGCGGCGCGTGCAGAAGCACGGATAGAGCAAGTCGAGAGCGCTCAGCTTTTCC
This sequence comes from Verrucomicrobiota bacterium, assembly GCA_043758025.1. GTDB lineage: Bacteria > Verrucomicrobiota > Verrucomicrobiia > Verrucomicrobiales > Verrucomicrobiaceae > VFKE01. Next base: position 3,881 of record JAYVOH010000300.1, on the reverse strand, counting down.
AGCGCGGTGCGATACTCCGGCAAGTGCTCGCTTTGCTTCCGCACCGGTTCCTCCCATGTAAGGCCGAGCCATCGCAAATCATCGTAAATGCCTTGCTCGTATTCGGGTCGCGAACGCGCGAGATCAATATCCTCCAGCCGCAGCAGAAAACGCCCGCTGACGCGCTGTGCCTCATCGTGCGCTAACAATGCCGCATAGGCATGACCCAGATGAAGCCAGCCCGTGGGCGAAGGCGCGAACCGTGTTATGACAGAAGATTCAACGGACATCGCCGCGCGCAATCGTTTGGGTTTTCACGTCTGCCGCCAGCAAGCCATCGCGCATCATGCTCACAAAGACATCGTGCTGAAAACTCTCGCCGCAGGTGAACACATCCGCCGCGGCATAACCATGTTCTGGCCATGTATGAATGGTCACATGACTCTCTGCGATCACAATGACACCACTAACGCCCAGTGGACTAAAATGATGAAAGACATCCGTCACATAAGTGCCGCCAGATTTTTTCACGGCATTGATCATCAAGACGCGAACCCCGGCGACGTCGCGGAGCTTTTCCGCATCGCAACCATGCAATTCAATAAGCGTGTGAAGTCCCAGAATCATGCGTGTCCGATCATGCGCAATACAGTTTGGGCCGCATCCGCACCGCGCGCGCATGCCTCTTCAAAAATGGAGACGCCGCTCATGTCTGTGTGCGCAAACGCGATGCGACCCAGCGGCTCCAACATGCTTTTTCGTGCAGCACCGGAGATAAATCCGGGCACGGGCCGGATCATGCCGTGGCCCCAGAGCATGACATCGAGATGCGAGACGTGCTCCATCACGTCAGGATGCGCGGGCCGCATATCCGCCAGCACTTGATCGCGCCAAGCCGACCACGGTTTGTTTAAAGCCTCCTGCCGTGCCTGCTGTGGCAGCATGTGATCCAGAGGTTGATAGTATGTGAGCACGGAGCTTTGCGGGAAAGGATGCAGCAACTGATGCGTCGCCACCACATAGCCGAGGGATGCGCTGTGGCGAAACACATTGTCCCATGCCGGCGGTGGTTCGCCGTCCCAAGTCATGTTCGCCACCATCCACGGCGAGTAATTCAATTGTTCTATCGGTGCGAGTCCCGCGACCACGCGTTGCGCCACGAAGCGCGGCATGGCGCACACGGCCGACCGCGCCTGATACCGGACGGCATCTTCGCCCGATGGCGTCAGTCCATCGACAAGGACAGAACTGCCTTCCTGGGTCATGCGATAAACCACCGCCTGTTGAAACTTCACGCCACGCAGCTTTTCCATGATGCGCTTCACGATCCAGCCATTGCCCTCTGGCCACGTCAGAACATCGTTGTCATCGCGTGATGCAAAATAATGCAGGCCCGCCCAAGCCGAGACTTGCGCGATGCCAGCGCCGTAGTCATCGCGGCAGCAATAGTTCACATGCCAGCGCAGCGGTTCGCAGCGGAAGCCCTCCCGTTCCAACCAAGCCTCCATCGTCAACGCATCCAAAGCCAGCCATTCCGCATCGCGCGAACTCGCATCCACGGGAATACAAAACGGACGCCGCCCGTCGCGTCCTCGCGCTTGTTTTAACTCGTTCATGCGTGCGGTGAACCGGTTCATTTCCGTTCGTTCGTCGCTGGAAACTCCGACCGTGGGGCCGATGCCATCCTGCCAAACGCCGCGCACGAACAGCCGCTCCTGCTGATCGGCGCAGAGATGCGTGTCCTCATAAATCGGACGACCCGCAACATCATGTCCGGTGATGACTCCCAGTTCCTCAAACAAGCGCCGCACTTCCGTGGCCTCATCGCCGGGCACAGGCACATAATGCGCGCCCCATGGATAGGACGTGATGGCATTCGAGCCACAACGCGCATTGCCGCCGGGTTCGCCTTCAAGATCAATGACGGTGATGTCCTCGACTCCCGCCTGTTGCAAGCGCAACGCAGCAATCAAGCCCGACATGCCGCCACCGGCGATGACGACATCTGTTTTAATCACACGCCTTGGCACTGGTGCGGATTTCATATCCCGCAGGCGATGCCCTGCGGCGTGGTTCGCGCCGATGACACTTCCGGTGATCGCTGGAGTTTTCGCGCAGGACGCGAGACACGCGGCGGCACCGGTTTGCAGAAATGTGCGGCGATGCATCATGGCAAATAACGCCCCCATTCTTTCTCAAATAACCGCACCAGGGCTTGGTTGTTGAGCCTGTTCACTTCCACATTAACCAACGACATGTCGGGCGAGAAACTTTGCTCCGTCACGAAAACTTCATTGGTAAAATATTTTAATCCGGCCGGCAGCTTCGTCTCCGTCGGAATGACCTGTTTGCAGGCCATGATGAATCCCCATTCACCGAATGAAGGCACATAACAATGATAGGGCACGGTCTGAAATCCGCAGGCACGCAACGTGGCATCCACACACCAGTAGGATTGCCGCGCGACCAGCGGCGAGGTTGTTTGCACCACGATCAGCGCTCCGGTCGAGAGCGCGCGCTGGAGGCGCTGGTAGAAGGCGGTCGTATATAGCTTGCCGAGCGAGAAGCTCGTGGGATCCGGGAAATCGATGATTACCGCGTCAAAGATTTCGCGATTGGTTTCCAGCCACGCGAAGGCATCGGCGTTGATGACGTGCGTTCGGCTCGCGGTCAGGGAATTTTGGTTCAACGCCGTAAGCATCGGCAGCGATGAAAACATCCGCGTCATCTCAGGATCGAGATCCACCAGCGTCACGCTGTCGGCGTTCGGATAACGGAGCACTTCGCGCATGGCCAGTCCGTCGCCGCCTCCGAGAATGAGGATGCGCGAAGGTTTGTTCAATCGGCTCATCACGGGATGCACCAGGCTTTCGTGATAACGGTATTCATCGCGCGAGCTGAACTGCAGATTGCCGTTGAGATAAAGCCGCAAGTCATCGCGATGCCGCGTGAGCACAATGCGCTGATACGACGTGCTCTTGCTGAGGATCACGTTCTCGCCGCTGTAGTAACCGTGCTCGGAAAACTCCATGAGTTTTTCCGAAAAGACAAAGCCCGCGATGAGCGCAACCAGCACCAGGACCGCCTGCGCCAGTAATCCGCGCCACCAGCCGATCTCACGCCGCAGCATGTAAAGGGCGATAAGTCCGACGATGGCATTGAGAAAGCCGAACAAAAAACTGGAGCGCATGAGACCCAAGTGCGGCACCAGCACCAGCGGAAATAAAAGCGAGGCCAGCAAGGCGCCGACGTAATCCAGCGAGAGCACGCGGGAAACGAGGTCTTTGAACTCCAGCCGATCTTTGAGCAGACGGAGCAACAGCGGAATCTCCATGCCAACCAGCGTGCCAATGATGAACACCAGCGCGTAAAGCAGCACGCGAAACGACGCCGCACTCTCAAACATCATAAACAGCAGCGCCGCCGACCAACCGCCCACCAGCCCGATGAGCAGTTCGATCTCCACGAACACCGCGACTAGCGAGCGGTTGACGTATCGCGAGAGCCACGACCCTACTCCCATCGCGAACAGATACACGCCGATGACGGTGGAGAATTGCGTGATGGAATCGCCCAGCAGATAACTCGCCAATGTCCCCGCGATCAGTTCATAGATCAGCCCGCAGGTCGCGATGGTGAAGACCGACGCGAGCAACAGCAGGCGCGTGGAACGCTCCTGTGGGTCCACGACTGGATCTTGAGTGTTATCGTTCACGATGGATTTCCGCAGCTGCGGCAGTGGCAGTTGCCGAGGTGACGAGGCACTAAAATGGATGATGGAAGCTCAAGTCGCGAAGAAAAAGTTAGAGAAACGCTGAACAATGCGTGTTTTAAAAAAGCACCGTATTTTTAGTCTGCTATCCAAGTTTTTGCCGATATTTTTCATCCCGCAAGACCGCCGT
>JAYVOH010000299.1:0-21931 GCA_043758025.1 Verrucomicrobiota bacterium | reverse complement strand
CCGCAGCCACCATCGAACGCCACAGCGAAGGCCTGCTCAACTACTTCATCCACCGCATCACCAACGCCTTGAGTGAAGGGTTCAACAGCCGCATCCAGTAATAGTGTCTCAAAGTGTCTGTCACTTGGCATGACTTGGCATGCAGTCGTCACTTGGCATGCAGTCACTTGGCATGCAGCAATGCTTTCTTCAATAAACCCCTTGGACTATCTTGTTTTGCACCGCGCCGAAGGAAAGGACTTCGGCGACGCTTTGCGCCGACATCGTGCTACCAGATGCGCTGCACGCCGTAAGCATCAAATGCTTCATCATTGCTCACCACGGTGAGATTCTCGCTGAGCGCCTGCGCGATTATCATGCGGTCGAAAGGGTCGCGGTGCTGATGCAGTGGAAGATCAAGCAACTGGTGCAGGTGCCGAGCTTCGATGGGGAGCACGGTGAAATGAAGTCGCTCCAATTCTTCCGTGAAGCGATAGCGCAGCGGAATGGGTGTGTGGAGCTTGCCCAGCGCCACTTTAATGGCCAGCTCCCAGCCTGTCGCCATGCTGACGAGGCAAGTTTTGGTTCCGTCCTCGATCACTTCGCGGGCGCGGCGAGATAGAGCTGGCGCGTCTTCGAGGAACCAAATCAGCGCGTGCGTGTTCAGCAGCACGTTCATGCCATGTATTCCTTGAAGTCATCCAAGGGCGCATCGAAGTCCGGTGCCATCCAGAAGCCTTTCAGACAGCCTGCCTTGCGCGCACCTTGGCGACGCGCGAGCGGACGCAATTCCACTACCACTTCCACTTTGCCCGGCGGCAGTCCCTTCGGCAGCGGCAGGTGCAACGTGCCGTCGGCATCCGGCTCCAGAATCGCGGTGATGGTGCTCATGCCGATAGTCTGCCATTCTCAGAACCCTCTTTCAAGCTCGAAGCTGCCGATAACAGCCTGTTAGCAAACGCCCTCGACAATTTTATTTTTCATCAGAGCGCTCGGGACTCGTGGAACTGCCGCTGAATGTGTTTTCTCAACGAATGCCCCCAGATGGCTGCGCCCAGCGTGGTTCAGCCCACTTTCTTGGGGAACGCCGGGCAGAACTTGGAGGCGGCAACCGCAGCGTCCGGTTTGTCTTTAAGATAAAAAAACATCCGACCCTTCCGGTCGCAGAGCCAGACCTCTTCCGCACCGGTCTCAAAGTAGAGCGATTTTTTGGCGCTCATTTCCTGGCGCGTGTTGGACTCCGAGAGTATTTCCACGCAGATTTCCGGCGCGATGACCAAGACGTTGTGTCTCAAAGTGTCTTTCACTTTGCACGCCATTCAGCAATGCTTTCTTCCATACACCCCTTTCGACGATCTTGTTCTCCATCGCGCCGAACGGATGGACTTCTGCGACACCGCGATTAGCGCAGCAGAGCCTTGAACCCGGCCTGTTCAAAGTGAGCGTCGCCTGTCAGTGCCTCCCGCAAGTGGCGCTGGCGCATGAGAGCGAAGCTCAAGCAGTCCGTCATCTGCCATGATTTGTCACGGCGACGACGGAAGAGGTCGAGTCCAGTTTTGAAAAGTGCTGACGTGGCGGGCACCACTTCCCAGCCGGTGGCCCGGTGAACCATGTCAGTGATGGCGGCGAACTCTCCACGTCGGCCCGGCTCATGCAAGGCATCGCCGAGTTCGACAAGAACATAATCGGTGGTGATGAACCGGCGGCGCGGGGTGCGCCCCTCCATGATGGCCCTCGAGTGCATCGGCTCACCGCGATCCAGCAGGGCGAGGAAAAAGAACGTGTCGGCAAACACCGCCGTCATGGTTCAGTTTGCTGGAACTTTCCGCCTCGTGACACGGGACTGCTCGCGACGACGGGCGAGTTTGAGCATCGTTTTCAGAAAGGGCGAGTCCGAGGGCAGGGGATCCAGAGGAACGATGCCTACGCGCATTCCCTCAGCGAGGGCTACGCCGCGCGGAAGGCGAACGATGGAACCCGTGACGCGGCCTTCGAGTTTGCGAGCGACTGTTGCTTTCATGAATGAAGAATACGCGGAGCCATGCAAGATGGCAAGCGAGAGCTGATGGCATGAATTCGCCGGTGCCTCAATACACGCCCTCGACGATCGTTTTCCATCAAAGCGAAATTTATCCGCTGATTAGGCCGATTAACGCAGATGAAGAGATCGGGCTTTTTTTGCTTCTGAATAATCTGCCAAATCTGCGGATTAAATCAGTTATTCCCTAGCGTGGATCAGCCCACCTTCTTGGGGAATGCCGGACAGAATTTGGAGGCGGCAACCGCAGCGTCCGGTTTGTCTTTAAGATAAAAAAACATCCGTCCCTTCCGGCCGCAAAGCCAGACCTCTTTTGGCGCTCATTTCCTGGCGCGTGTTCGACTCCGAGAGTATTTCCACGCAGATTTCCGGCGCGATGACCAAGACGTTGTTCTTAACCGCCCGCGAGCGACGTGCTTGAGAAATCCAGGCTGCATCCGCGCCTTTGACGCCTTCGGTGGTGGATATCGGACACTCGCCAAGTGTCTTTCCGTGCGGCAGCAGGCGTCCCAAGGCAATAAGGACATCGGATTGAAAGCCTGAGTGATCGAAACCGGGAAGTGGACTCATAAGAATCTTGCCAAAGCGATCTGTCTCGATGCGATACTCCAGCGCCGCGAGTTCCGGATCAGCGGACACAGCCTCCCAGCGCTTCAGATTAAAGGCCTGCTGATTCTTGGTGGATGGAAGTTTCAATGTCGCAAGCATCGCAGGGCATGATAGTGCGCCTGGCTCGGAATTGCAATACCATGAGCGGAGCGGCTCTTGCGTGGCCCGTCCAGATGTTGTAGCCTTTCACCATGCAAGCGACCCTTGAAATTGATGACGACGTCCTGCTGGCGGTGACGGAACTCGCCGAGCAGGAGCATGTCTCAACGGGACGGAAGCTCTCCGAACTTGCGCGGAATGGACTGGGTGTCGGCAAGAGGCCGCTGAGCGACTTTGGTCCCGGTGAAGTCCGCAATGAGGTGCCTGTATTTCCCAGCCGTGGTGAAGTAATCACTCTGGAGCATGTGCAAAGAATGATCGAATCCGAAGGCGTCTGATGCGCGCGCTTCTGGACATCAATGTGGTGAAGCTCGCCAAGAAACAACAAGTGAGGCTTAAGCTTGCGGACATGTAGGGCAAGCACTCCGCTTGCCGAAGCAAACGAATCCAAGGCAGCCGGAACAGCCGCCCTTCACCATCCCAAATTTTGACCAACAACTTCAGCCTCTATCTAGCGTTGCGCTACCTGCGTCCTAAGCGGACGTTTGTTTCCATCATCACGCTTATCTCCGTGATGGGCGTGAGCCTGGGCGTGACGGTTTTGATTGTAGTCATTGCGGTGATGGCGGGATTTCATGCGAAGATCAAGGATCTGGCGCTGGGATATGATGCGCACATCGAAGCGGCGGATCAGTATGGATCTGCCATGCTGTCGAGCCAGCAGCGTCCGCCGGATGTGCAGGAAAAATCATGGCGCGATGTGATGAAGATCATCACCGAGACGCCGGGCGTGGTTTCCGCGTCGCCGATTGTTCGCGGCATGTTGCTGGTTGAATCCAAGGAGGGAAATGTCGCCCCGGCGCTGATGTGGGGCTTGAAGCAAGATGACGGCAACCGGCTGATAACGAAGCATAAGAATCTGATCGTGTCCGGCTCGCTCGACTTGAAGGAAGACAACATCATCATTGACGAGGCCATCGCACGGGCGTGGGATGTGCGGGTGGGGGACAAGATCACGGTGTATGCGCCCTCGAATCTGAAGGACATCGTCAGCACGATTCGTGAAATTGATGACAAGCCCGAAGCGGAGAAGCAGGAGGCATACAAGAAACTCAAGGAACTCGTTCTGCCACTCGACTTGAAGGTGACCGGTATCTTCAGTCCGCCGCGTTTGCAGGATTCAGACAAGCTCGCCGCCGTTATCCTGCCGCTGCATGTGGCACAGGAGATGCGCAACCTGGGCGATGGTGTGACCAGCATCGGGATTGAGGTGGCTGATCCTTACAAGGCGGGCGAGGTGAAGGAGGAGCTTAAGAAGCGCGCATTCCCGGACACTTGGGGCGCAGTGACCTGGATGGAGCAGCATAAACAATTATTCGACACCGTGCAGAATGAATTGGAGATGATGTATTTCGTGCTCTTCATTATTGTCATCGTCGCTGCGTTCTGCGTGATGAACACCATGATCACCGTCACGGTGCAGAAGCGGCGCGAGATCGGAATTATTTCAGCGCTGGGTTCCCGGTTGGGCCAGATCATGTGGGTGTTTCTGGCACAAGGCATGATCGTCGGCGTGCTGGGCGCACTGAGCGGACTGGGCATGGGCTTGATCGTGGTGCATTTTCGCAATGACATCCGCCGCATTATTTCTGAGCTGACTGGAAGAGAGATTTTTGCCCAAGCCATTTATGGCATCGCGGAAATTCCCGCCAAGGTTATTCCCCATGATGTAGGCATCATCTGCATCGGTGCCTTCTTCCTTTGCACGGTGGCTGCCTTGGTCCCGGCGTGGCTTGCGGGACGAACGGAGCCGGCGGTGGCGCTGCGGGATTAAAATCGTGAGCAAACTTTTCCAGCTCAATTCAGAATACTCTCCGCAGGGCGATCAGGCGCAGGCTATCGCCAAGCTCACCAAGTCCGTGCTTGCGGGTAACCGCCATCAGACGTTGCTCGGCGTCACCGGGTCGGGCAAGACCTTCACTATGGCGAACATGATTGCCCAGGTCGGCAAACCGGCGTTGATCCTGTCGCACAACAAGACGCTCGCGGCCCAGCTCTACTCGGAGTTCAAAAACTTCTTCCCGCACGCCGCGGTGGAATATTTTGTCAGCTATTTCGATTATTATCAGCCCGAGGCCTACATCGCACGGACGGATACCTACATTGAAAAGGACTCCAGCGTGAACGACGAGATCGAACGCTTGCGGCTTTCCTCCATGGGCGCGCTGCTCACGCGTAAGGATGTCATCGTCGTGGCCAGCGTGTCCTGCATCTATGGCTTGGGATCGCCGGAAGACTACGAGGGCATGATGCTGCCGGTGAAGACCGGCGATGTGATGACGCGCGAGACATTTCTCACGCGGCTCGTGGACATGCTCTACGAGCGGAATGACATCGCGTTCACCCGCGGGAAATTCCGGGCACGCGGTGATGTGGTTGAAGTCTTCCCGGCCTATCTGGACAACGAGGCGGTCCGCTTTGAGTTCTTCGGCGACGAGATGGAGCGCATCAGTGTTTTTGATCCGCTGACCGGCACCGCGAACACGACCTTGCCGGGCTACACGATTTATCCAGCAAAACAATACGTGACACCGATGGACAAACTGCGCAAGGCCATCAAGACCATCCGCGTGGAGCTGGATGAGCGCGTGGCCGAGTTCGAGCGCACGGGCCGCTTGCTGGAGGCGCAGCGTATCCGAATGCGCACGGAGTATGACATTGAGATGATGCAGGAGATGGGCTTCTGCCAGGGAATTGAGAACTACAGCCGTCATCTTACCGGTCGTCCTCCGGGCAGCACGCCAGGCACTTTGCTCGATTTCTTCCCGGATGATTTCATAACGTTCGTGGATGAGAGCCACGCCACCATTCCGCAAATCGGAGGCATGTATGAAGGTGATCGCTCGCGCAAGACTGTGCTCGTGGAGCACGGCTTCCGCCTTCCCAGCGCGCTCGACAACCGTCCGCTGCGGTTCCCGGAGTTCATGACGAAAATGAAGCAAATGGTCTATGTCAGCGCCACGCCAGCGCGCTTTGAAATTGAAAACAGCGTCGTGGGAAACACCGGCTACATCCCGCACAAGCGCGAGCGAGAAGCGGGGGACAACACACCGCTGCCCGTGCTCACCCCGCGCATCTCCGGCAGCGCGCAGAGCATCGAGTCCTTTGATGTCACGACGAAAGGAAAAAATCTCATCGTGGAGCAGATTATCCGCCCGACCGGATTGCTTGATCCCATCGTCACGCTGAAGCCGCTGAAGGGACAGATTGACGAGACCATGGAACTCTGCCGGCAGCGTGTCGAGAAAGGCGAGCGCATTCTCGTGACCACGCTCACCAAGCGCACCGCCGAAGATCTCACGGATTATTTGCGAAACCTCAACTTCCGCGTTCGCTACTTGCACAGCGAGATCGACGCCATTGAGCGCGTTGAAATTTTGCGCGCGCTGCGGGCTGGTGATTTCGACATTCTCGTTGGTATCAATCTCCTGCGTGAAGGTCTTGATCTGCCCGAGGTCAGCCTTGTTTGCATTCTTGATGCAGACAAAGAGGGATTCCTCCGCAGCGAAACCTCATTACTGCAAACCGCAGGTCGCGCCGCGAGACACATCAATGGAGAAGTCGTCCTCTTTGCAGACACCATCACCGGCAGTATTCAAGCCTTGTTGAACATCAGCGCCTATCGCCGCGAGCGGCAGCATGAGCACAACATTAAGCACGACATCACGCCGCAGACCGTGAAGCGTGCCGTGCAAGAGAGCCTGCACACGATCTACGCTGCACGTGAGGTCGAGGAAAGCGTCGTGCGCGATGAGTCGGGCGGCTATGCCGTCAATGAGGTGCTGCACGAACTTCAGGCCGAGATGGCCGATGCCGCAAGCCGCCTGGAGTATGAGCGCGCGGCCTTGTTGCGGGATCAGATCCGTGAATTGAAACGGCAGATGGGAATGACCGATGAAGCGCAGCCGCAGGTAAAAAAGGGCGGGCGTGTTGCCAAAGATAAGCGGACGAAGAAGTGAAAATGCCCGCCGTTTTGAACCCCCGATGACTGCAGCCAGGGGGAAACCCATGCTTTTTTTGCCCACCGACAATCCATCACCTAGGTATTTTGTGTCCTTGACACGTTGGAGCGCACAGCATTAGCATCAGCACATGGCCAAGAAATCCACCAAAACCACAAAACGGAAACCTAATGCCGCATTGATGAAACCCGTCCAACCGGATGCAGCCCTCGCAGTAATCGTGGGCTCCAAGCCTCTGGCGCGCGGGCCTCTCACCAAGAAGCTCTGGGAATACATCAAGAAAAACGGACTGCAAGACGCTAAGAAGCGGACCATGATCAATGCCGACGACGCATTGAAGGTCATCTTCGGTGGCAAAAAGCAAGTCTCCATGTTTGAGATGACCAAGCTCGTCTCAGGGCACATCCTCAAATAGAAGATCCTCTGAGTTCTTCATTTGTCTGGCCGACTCTTCACGGGGTCGGCCATTCTTTTTGGCTGGGTAATTCGAGAGCCTGAATCCGTCAGCATCACACAGTCGTAGAATGAGACGCCAACTTTTCCCATAGATAATCCGCAACCTGCCAACACATGTCCCGCCCCCGCATCGCCATCGTCGGCACCGGCATTGCCGGTCTGGGTTGCGCGCATCTGCTGCATGAACGCTTTGACCTCACACTCTTTGAGCAGAATGATTACGCGGGTGGCCACACCAATACGGTGACGGTGAATGACGCGAGCAAAGAAGCCGCGGTGGACACGGGGTTCATGGTGTTCAATCACGTGACTTATCCGTTGCTGACACGGCTCTTTCGCGAACTCGGCGTGGAGACGCGGCGCACCGCGATGTCCTTCAGTGTGCGGCATGACTCCAGCGGGATTGAATACAATGGGCGCGATCTTGGGACGCTTTTCGGTCAGCGCAGAAATTTTTTCAGCCCGCGCTTCTGGCGGTTCATTCTCAAGATCAATCGCTTCAATCAGGAAACCGCAGCCGCGCTGGATGATCCTCAATTCTCCAGCATGACTCTGGGCGAATATGCGAAGCTGCGTGGATATGGGAAAGACTTCCTTGATCTTTACATTGTGCCGATGGGATCCGCAGTATGGTCCACACCGCCGGAACTCATGCTGGAGTTTCCCGCGCAGACACTCATGCGCTTCTGGCATAATCACGGATTCCTCGGGATGAAGTGTCGGCATCAATGGTGGACCGTGGTCAATGGATCACGCGCATATGTAAAAAAACTCGTGGTGCCATTACGGGAACGAATCCGGCTGAACGCCCCAGTAGAACGCTTGGAGCGCAAGGCTGGAAACGTCAGGGTGTATCCGCGCGGCGCCGCCCCAGAGGATTTCGATAAAGTTATCCTGGCCAGCCACGCGGATCAGTCACTAAAAATGCTGGGTGATCCGACTCCGCTTGAGCGGGAGCTGCTGTCCACCTTCAAATATCAGGCCAACAAAACCACGCTGCACACGGATGACCGCTTTATGCCTCGCACGAAGCGTTGCTGGGCTTCGTGGAATTATCGTCTTGCTCCGCGCTCCGACGGCGGCATCCGGCCCAGCACGCATTACTGGATGAACAATCTTCAGGGTATTCCGGGCGATATGAATTACTTTGTGAGCTTGAACGCCGATGAAGAAATTGCGCCCGATAAAGTTCTGAGGCGCATTCACTACGAGCATCCCTTGTTTGATATGCCTGCCATCGCCGCGCAGAAGCGTTTGCCTGAACTCAACCGGCTCAGCCCGGATCAGACGACCTTTTTCTGCGGCAGTTATTTCCGATATGGCTTTCACGAGGACGCCTTTGGTTCGGCAGTTTCCCTGTGTCGTGACTTGCTGGGGGAGGAGGCCTGGTGATGAAGGGCGCGTCCGCCATTTTCGATTGCATGGTGATGCACCATCGCCTCGCGCCGGTGGAACATCGGTTTCAGTATCGCGTGTTTTATCTCTGGCTTGATCTGGATGCCATTGATGGCCTTTCAAAAAAACTTTGGTGCTTAAGCCGGAATCGTTTCAATCTTTTTTCCTTTCACGACCACGATCATCTCAATCTTGGTGAAAGCACTGCGAAGGCCAACATTCTGCGCTGGCTCAACGAACAGGGCTTCGACACCGCGCCCGTGGCCCGCATCATGCTGCTGACTTTCCCTCGCGTGTTTGGCTACATTTTCAATCCCGTCAGCTTCTACTATTGCTTTGATGCCCAGGGCGAACCGGTCTGCGCTGTTGCTCAGGTGACAAATACGTTTCACGAGCAGAAGGCGTTTCTTCTGAGGGAACGCGATGAAAGGGGCCGCTTCCGGCTGCTTACGGAAAAGCATTTTTATGTGTCGCCCTTTGTTCCGTTGGATTTCAGCTTCGACTTCAAATTGGAGCCGCCATCAGAGAAGCTGGAGATTCATATTGATGATCGCAGCCAGGAAGAGCGCACCTTGTTGACAGCGCTCACCGGGAAGAAGCGTCAGCTCACAGCGTCGAGTCTCTTCTGGTGTGCAGTGAAGTATCCCCTGTTGACCTTGCGCGTCATCTTCCTCATACATTGGAATGCCTTGCGCCTCTGGCTCAAGCGCGTTCCATGGCATCGCAAGGCCGCTGACGCTGATTTGCAGAAGGGTGTGCAGCGCCCGCATCATTCCATTACTCCCACCAAGCCATGAACCAAACATTAACCTACGACAAATCGCCATCTCGCGTTGAAACACAATCACGCGGTGCCGGAATTTATGAAAAGCTGGTGATGAAAAGCTTCTCGCGATTCCTGCATGGCGGCCTGCGCATGATTCTTCCGGATGGCAGCACGCATCTTCTCGGGGCGAAAGGTGCTGATGTTACCGCAGAGATGCGCATCGTTCGTCGCGAGGCATTTTATCGGCGCTGCGCCCTGTATGGAAACATCGGGTTTGGCGAGGCTTACGTCGAAGGCGACTGGGACACAGACGACGTTGCCGGCGTGGTGGCGTGGTTCATCGAAAACATCCATCGCACACCGGGAACCAACGGCTCATCAGCCCGGCTGGCATTTGTGAACACTTTGGAATTCATCAACCGTGTTCGTCACAAGCTTAGGCCCAACAGCATTCGCAACAGCCGAAAGAACATCGCGGAGCACTATGACCTCGGAAATGATTTTTACCGGCTCTGGCTCGATGAAAGCATGACCTATTCTGCCGCGCGGTTCACACACGAAGGACAAAGCCTGGAGGATGCCCAGGCTGCGAAGTATGACGCCCTGTGCCGGAAGCTTCGTCTCCAGCCGACGGATCATGTGCTGGAGATCGGCTGTGGCTGGGGTGGGTTCAGTTGTCATGCGGCGAAGCATTACGGGTGCCGTGTGACAGCGCTCACCATTTCGCAAGAACAGCACAAATTCGCCGCCGACCGGGTCATTCGCGCGGGCTTGTCAGAAAAAGTGGAAATCCGGCTTCAGGACTACCGTCATGTGAACGGAAAATTCGACAAGATCGCGTCCATTGAAATGCTGGAGGCGGTCGGCGATAAATATCTTGAAACGTATTTTGCCAAATGTGCCGAGGCACTGAAACCTGACGGTCTTCTGGCATTTCAGGTCATCACAGTTCCGGATTCGCGTCACCGCGCGCTGCGCAAGGGGGTGGACTGGATCCAGAAACACATTTTTCCAGGGTCGTTACTTTTGAGCGTTGGTCGCGCGAATCAAGCCATTGCCCGCACCGGTGATCTCTTCATGCATGAGCTGGAAGACCTTGGTTTGTCTTATGCGAAAACGATGCGCCTGTGGTTTGAGCGATTCAATCAAAGACTGCATGACGTGAAGGCTCTCGGCTTCAACGACTCCTTCATTCGCAAGTGGAACTACTATCTCCAGTATTGCGAGGCAGCCTTTGCCACCCGTAACATCAGCGTGATTCAGGCATGTTACACCAGGCCCAACAATCCAACACTTAGGAAGTCTCTGGCATGATCCGCTTCTTGAAGTTTTTCTTTCTGATCGTTCTCGTTTCCATGCTTTGCGTCACAGGCTGGGCCAGCGGTCAATGCGCACTTTGGAAAGTCCCCCGTGCGGTGGCTACCCATCCCTGGTTCATTGCGACTCTGTTTGACACTTACTGGGCGTTCCTCACTTTCTATTGCTGGGTCTTTTACAAAGAGGTGTCGGTCATGTCCCGCGTCTTATGGCTCATCGCGATTCTCCTGCTCGGCAATATCGCCATGGCTGGTTACATGCTGTGGAAGCTTTTCAAACTTCCGCCCGGTAGCAGGATGGAAGACCTGCTTCTCCGACGCGCCTCTTAGGAATTAGCCTATGAACTCATTGATTAATATTCTGTGCATTGGCGGGGTGGCTGCATTTTTGCTGTTCTCGTTTACATGGATGTTGAGCCGACGTTTGAACAATTACAGCCTCGTGGACATCACCTGGTCATACGCGCTTACGGTGCTGGTTCCCATGTATGCCCTGCTCACTCAAGGCAGTCCCACGCGTCGGGTGATCGCCCTGATCATGGCCTGCACATGGAGTCTCCGCCTAGGAACATATTTGCTGATTAGAATTAAACGGCATCACCCGCACGAAGACATCCGCTATCAAGCGATGCGACAGAAGTGGGCAGGAAAACTTGGAAGTCGCTTCTTCGTTTTTTTCCAAGCTCAGGCTGTGCTCATCGTTCTGCTTTCCGTGCCGTTCACGCTCGCGTTGCGCAATGCTGCGCCCATCACCAGCCCGCTGGAGTGGGCTGGATTTGCGCTCTGGCTGGCGGCTATCATTGGCGAATCTGTCGCTGACGCACAAATGAACCGGTTCAAATCGGACATCTCGAACAGAGGGAAAATTTGCAGGGTCGGTTTGTGGCGTTACTCGCGGCATCCGAATTATTTTTTTGAGTCGCTCATCTGGTGGGGTTGCTGGCTCTTCGCTTGCGGTTCACCTTGGGGCTGGGTCACGGTATATGCGCCGTTGCTCATTCTTTTCTTCCTGCTTCGCGTGACGGGCATTCCACTCACGGAAAAATGCGCGGTCGAAAGCAAGGGCGATGCGTATCGCGATTATCAAAAAACTACCAGTGCCTTTATCCCTTGGTTCCCCAAGAAAATATCATGAGCCTTGTCAATCAGCTGTTGGGAAAAGATATTCTGCCCGATGCACTTGTTCGCTTTGGCATCCGGCAACGTCTGGCAAAGACACTTCGTGAGCGCCGTCCCTCTGGTTGCGAGGCGCGGCAGGCTGCGCTCATGCGGCACATCGAAGGATTGAAGAACGCGACGGTGGCTGACGAGACTGAGGCCGCCAACGAGCAACACTACGAAGTTCCCACGAGATTTTTCCAGCTCTGCCTCGGCAAGCATTTGAAATACAGTTCGGGCTGGTGGGAGGCGAATACGGCGTCGCTTGATGAAGCGGAAGCGGCCATGCTCCAGCTCACCTGTGAACGCGCGGAGCTGCAAGATGGTCAGCGCATTCTTGAACTCGGCTGCGGCTGGGGTTCGCTTTCGCTGTGGATGGCCGAACATTATCCGAACGCCCGCATCACCAGCGTCTCCAATTCACGCACGCAAAAGGAGTTCATCGACGGAGAGGCGGCGAAGCGCGGTTTGAAAAACCTCACTGTGCGAACGGCGAACATGATCCGCTATGAAGGCGAGGGGACTGGCGTCTTTGATCGGGTGGTCTCGGTGGAGATGTTCGAGCACATGAAGAATTATCGCGAGCTGCTGCACCGGGTCGCTTCCTGGATGAAAGCGGGCGGGAAGCTTTTCGTGCATATTTTCACCCACCGCGATATCGCCTATCACTTTGAGGTCCGGGATGATCGCGATTGGATGGCCAAGTATTTTTTCACCGGCGGACAGATGCCGTCCGACGATACCCTGCTTTATTTTCAGGACGATCTGCGCATTGAAAATCACTGGCAGGTCAACGGCGCTCACTATGAAAAGACATCCAATGCCTGGTTGGCTAATATGGATGCGAACAAGCCGGAAATCATGAGCATTCTCCGCGACACTTATGGCGAGTCCCAGGCGGTGAAGTGGTGGGTTTACTGGCGTTGTTTCTACATGGCTTGCGCGGAACTTTGGGGATACGATAGTGGTAATGAGTGGATCGTGTCACATTATTGTTTTCTGAAGCCAGCCGTATGAGCCGGTCTCCCTCCATCGTCTGGTTCCGTCACGATCTGCGGCTTTCCGATCATGAGGCGTTGATTGCGGCTGTTGAACGCGGCGGCCCGGTGATTCCGGTTTTCATCTGGTCGCCGGATGAAGAAGGCGGCTGGTCGCCCGGCGCTGCGTCGCGCTGGTGGCTGCATCAATCGCTCGCGCAACTGGAGAAAGAGTTTCTCAAACTTGGCGCGCGGCTGGTCATTCGTCGGGGGCCGTGTCTCGAAACTTTGCAGGATGTGGCGCGTGAGTCTGGTGCTGAAGCGATCTTGTGGAGCCATCGTTATGAGCCTTCAATCATTGAGAGAGATCGCCGGATCAAGGAGCAGCTCACAGCGCAAGGCTTGCTAGTCAAGAGTTTCAACAGCGCGTTGCTGCATGAGCCGTGGAACATCCAAAACAAGAGCGGCAAGCCCTTTCAAGTGTTCACACCGTTCTGGAAGAACTGTCTCGCCCTGGACGCTCCATCTGAACCATTGCCTGCGCCCGAACGGCTTCCATCTTTTTCTAAGCCATTGAAATCTCTTTCACTGGCCGCGTTGGAACTGGAACCGAAGATCAACTGGACTGGCCGCATGAGCGCCGCGTGGGAGCCGGGTGCAGATGGCGCGGATGCTTTGCTTCAGCGATTTTGCGAGGGGGCTTTTGCGAATTACGGCAACGGGCGCAACCGGCCCGATCAATCCGGCACCTCGCGACTCTCGCCGCATTTGCATTTCGGCGAGATCAGCCCGCGACAAGTCTGGCATGCCTTGCGCCGCCATGCGGAGAAGAATGGACTGAGCGGATCGGAATGGCGCGGCAGTCAGTATCTTGCCGAGATCGGTTGGCGTGAGTTCGCGCATCATCTGCTGTTTCATTTTCCGCATACGCCCACACATCCGCTCCGCGCGGAGTTTGAGCGATTCCCGTGGCGGCACGATGCCGCGCTCTTGAAAGCATGGCAGTTGGGCCGCACGGGTTATCCCCTGGTAGATGCGGGAATGCGTGAGCTTTGGACGACTGGCTGGATGCATAATCGCGTTCGCATGGTAGTGGCATCGTTTCTGGTCAAAGACCTGCTGCTCCCGTGGCAGACCGGAGCCGAGTGGTTCTGGGACACGCTGGTGGACGCCGATCTCGCCAGCAATACTTTAGGCTGGCAGTGGACTGCTGGTTGCGGAGCCGATGCCGCGCCGTTCTTCCGCTTTTTCAATCCGGTCAGTCAGGGAGAAAAATTTGATCCCAACGGAGATTATGTTCGTCAATGGGTGCCAGAGCTGGCGATGCTTCCCGCCAAATGGATCCACCAACCGTGGATGGCACCCGCAGAGGTTTTGCGAATCGCCGGAGTTAAGATCGGTAAAAATTATCCCACTCCGGTAGTGGATCATGGGCAGGCGCGGCAGATGGCGCTGGAGGCGTTTTCGAAAATCAAGCGCGGGGAATAATTGTTCGACACCGAGTGTCATTGGCGCATCAAGGCGCAAGCGGCAGCGCATAGCAGGCCGCTTCAGCGCCATTGCGCACGAGCAACTTGTCGCCGACGAGCACTGGATGATTCCAAGTCTTGCCGCTAAGGGCCTGGAATGAGGTGAGTTCCTTGTGGGCCGTGGGATCGGCTTGCAGCAGCGCGACGCGACCATCTTCCGCAGAAATCAAAATTTGATCTGATGAATCAAGGAGCACCGCCTCGCCTTTGCCGTAGCGCCCGTCCTTCCAAACGCGGGTGCCGGTTTTGAGATCAATGCAACTGAACATGGAGCCGTCGATGCCGTAGAGGTAACCTTTGTGCACTATTAGTTCGGTGAAATCGGTCTTCATCTGTTTTGATGTCCAGAGTTCTTCCGCAGCGAGTTGATCGCCTTTTTTGCTGACGCGGATGGCGCGGGTTCCTTCCGACATGGGTGTAGGTAGCAACACGACATCGTCGCCGATAACTGTTGGTTGCAGGGCGCGGTATCCTTGGAATTTCCATTCGTAGTTGAACCGCACTTTGCCGGTGGCGGGATCGAGCAGAAGCAGTCCATCGTTCGTGAGCATGAGCAGCGTGACTTCGCCCAGCACCTTGCTGAGCTGCGGTGAACTATACGACTCGGGACCGCAGGCCACGGACCAACGCGCTTGCCCGGTCGCGGCGTCGAATGCCATGACTCCTTTGTCATCTTTGCCTCCTGCAAAGATGATGACCAGGGATTGCGTCACCAGCGGCGATGACGAGTAGCCCCACATCGGCGGCTCGCGCCCGGCGAGTTTCTTAAAATCCTGCTGCCAGACCACTTCGCCAGTGCCCGCCTTCAATCGCTGCAACATGCCCGATGCACTCGCGGTGAACACCGCACCATCGGCCAGCGTCGGCGTGGCGCGCGGGCCGGGGCCGCCCACCGAATCTTCGAACCGAGCTTCGCGTTGCTGGGTCCATACTTCGTTGCCCGTGGGTATGTCGTAGCAGACCACGACTTCGTTCGGTCCGCGCTGTTCCTGAGTGAAGGCGAATGATCCCGCGACTGCGAACGATGACCAGCCCGCGCCGACAGGTTTCTTCCACAGCAGCTTCGGTGTCTTCGCATGCCCCATGCGATCAGCACCACGGAAGCCGGGCCACTCGGCAGTGGCAAGTGCGGCATCAATGGCGGCACCCGCTGTGTTTGCAGGAGCGGTTTTGTTCGCGGCCCACGAGCCACCGCCGGGAGTTGAAGACCAGCGTGAATGAAAATCAAAAGTATAGTCACCGGTGACGCCCTGGCTTTGCAGCAGCAGAGTGACGGCCATCGCCAGCACAGACCAAAGCAAAATTCCCCGGACGCGTTGCTTGGGCTGTTTCCTCCGATTGAAATAAGCCCCCAGTCCGAATCCAACCATCCCGAGTGGCAGCGTCAGATAGCTGGTGATCAGGCCCCGCATGGATGGATGGCTCAGCAACACGATCAGCGCCATCGCCACGATCAGACCCAAGAGGCCCTTGAGCTTCTCGCGGCCCGTGGCGCGACTCCCCGCCAACCACCAGATCAGCATCAGCGCACTAGCGATCATCGGGAAGAAGATTGGGACAAACCAATACTGACTGCTCGCGCCTTCAATGTAGCGCGGCACATAGCGGCAGAGAACGATGATGGCCGCCAGAATCAACGCCGGCCACATGCGCAGCGGTTTGATTTGGGGAGATGACGGGATCGATTCTGAGTTCATATTGGGCAGCGTTATTTGGGGCTGGGTGGGTAATCTGGGCGAGGTCTTATCCGGGGTCAATCGTGGTCGTGCCCAGGACAAATTCGCGCTTCCTTAAATGCCTTCGCATTCCCCACGCAAAGCCCTAGCGTGCTCGTTCCCCACTTCATGCCCGCTTCCATCACGCTTCCCATTTGGAAAATCCACGCTGACATCCTGCGCACGCTGCGGGACGGTAATCGTCTGGTGCTGGTGGCTCCGACGGGGTCGGGGAAGACGACGCAGGTGCCGCAGATGCTGCTGGATGCGGGGATCGCGGGGGACAAGATGATCGTGGTGCTGCAACCCCGGCGGGTGGCGGCTCGCACGGTGGCGACGCGGGTGGCTTGGGAGCGGGAGGGGAAGCTG
Organism: Verrucomicrobiota bacterium; assembly: GCA_043758025.1. Lineage (GTDB taxonomy): Bacteria > Verrucomicrobiota > Verrucomicrobiia > Verrucomicrobiales > Verrucomicrobiaceae > VFKE01. The sequence continues at coordinate 5,503 of JAYVOH010000299.1, read as the reverse complement.
GGGGCGGAGGTGGGGTATCAGATTCGGTTTGATGATCACACGAGCGTCGGCACGCGCATCTGTTTTGTCACGGAGGGAATCCTGCTGCGCTGGCTTCAGGATGATCGCACGCTGTCGAAGATCGGCGCGGTGGTCTTCGATGAGTTCCACGAGCGGAACTTGCTCAGCGATGTCGCGCTGGCGTTGGTGAAGCATTTGCAGCAGACGCAGCGGCCGGATTTGGCGATGGTGGTGATGTCGGCGACGCTCGATGCGCAGCCTGTGGCTGCGTATTTGGATCAATGCCCGATCCTCATCTCCGAAGGGCAAAGCTATCCCGTGGAGGTGGGCTATTTCTTGATGCCTGATCAGCGTCCGATCACGGTGCAAGCGGCGGAGGCGGTTGAGCGCATCATCAACGACGATGCGCCCGGCGACATCCTCGTCTTCATGCCGGGACGCGGCGAGATCAATGGCACGCTGGATGCGTTGCGTGGTCTGAGAACGCGGGAGCGCGTGGCGTGCATCCCTTTGCATGGCGAACTGGAACCGCAGGAACAAGACCGCGCTTTTGCTCCGAACTCGCTGCGCAAAGTGATCGTCGCCACCAACGTCGCGGAGACCAGCATCACCATTGATGGCATTCGCCATGTCGTGGATAGCGGCGTTGCCCGCGTGGCTCGTTACGATGCGGAGCGCGGCATCGGCACGCTGTTGCTGGAGCCCATCAGTCGCGCCAGTGCGGACCAGCGCAAAGGCCGCGCGGGACGCACTGCGCCGGGCACTTGTCATCGCTTGTGGACCGTGATCGGCCACAAGGACCGCGAGGAACGCAACACGCCGGAGATTCAGCGCAGCGACCTCGCGGAGGTCGTGCTGCTGCTGCACTCGCTCGGCATCCGGGAAGCCGCCACGTTTGATTGGCTGGACAAACCCGATCCGCAGGCCGTCGTGCGTGCCGAGCGTCTGCTCACCATGCTCGGGGCCTTGCTCGATGCGGACCTCACGCCCATCGGCCGCCAAATGCTGCGCCTCCCGATGCACCCGCGCTACTCACGCATGTTGATCGAGGCCAGCCATCGCGGCTGCGTGCCCGATGCCGCCTTGTGTGCCGCTTTGGTCAGTGGTCGCGATTTGCTCGCACGGCTGGATCGCGATGATGCGCAAACCAAAGCCGCGCGCGAGATGTTCGAGGAGAGCGCGGACTCCGATTTCATCACGCTGATGCGAGCCTACGACTTCGCCAAAGCGAACGGCTTCAGCTTTGATCGCTGCCGCAGCTACGGCATCAACGCCCAGGTCGCCCGTCAGGTGGAGCAGACCTGCCAGCAAATCCTGCACGCCGCCCACCAGCAGCGCCTCTACGACCGCGATGCCGCATCCGCCGGCCCGTCAAAAAACGACGAGGCCCTGCTGCGTTGCCTCATGGCTGGCTTCGTCGATCAGCTCGCCAAACGACGCGCCCCCGGCAAGCCCGAGTGCGACCTCACCGATCAACGCCAAGGCCAGCTCGTGCGCGAAAGCGTGGTGACCGACGCCGCCTATTTCGTCGCCGCCAACCTGCGCGAAACACCGTCGCGCCAGACCCTGCTCAGCCTCGCCACCGCCGTGCAGCCCGCGTGGATTGCCGAGATGTTTCCCCAGCATCTGAGCACCACCGTGGAGCACCTTTTCGATGCCCAGAACAAGCGCGTCGCCGCCATGAAGCTCGTGCGCTATCGCGATCTCGTCATCGAGCAGAAGTCGCAGCAACGCGACATCGATCCCATCGCCAGCGGACGCTGCCTCGCCGAAGCCCACCGCGCCGGGACCTTTGAGCTGCCGCTGATGGATCATCGGCTGAAGCAGTTTATCGCCCGCGTGAACCTCGTCCACGCCACCCTGCCCGAACTCGAGTTCGCCCCCTTCGACGAAGCCGCCATCACCACCAGCCTCGCCCGCGCCTTCACCGGCCTCTCTCTGGTCAAAGAAGCCCAAGCCGCGCCCCTCATCCCCGCCTTCCATCAGCATCTGGACAAAGGCCAAGTCAGTTGGCTCGATGAGCTAGCGCCTCTCTCCATCCCCTGGCCCAGCGGCGGCACGATCAAGCTCAGCTATGTGAACGACACCCCCGAAGCCCAAGTGAAGCTCCAGGAATGCTTCGCCCTCAAAGAACACCCAACGCTTTGCGAAGGCCGACTCCCGGTGCAACTCCAGCTCTGCACCCCCGACGGCAAACGCCTCGCCACCACCACCGAGTGGCCGACCTTCCTGGCCCGCGAATGGCCGAAGCATCGCCAAGCTGTGGCGAAGAAGTTCCCGAGCGTGTTGTGGCGTTAGGGCAAATCTAATCTGTTTCCCAGACGGAGCCGAGGCAATTACGGCGCTCCTTGAATTTTTGAAATCAAGAGCTGAACCAATTCCTGAAAGTCAGTCGGTTGGTTGTTCAGTGGCAGCTTCAACAAGCCCTTTGCGACTTCATAGTTTTGCTCGATGCCTTGAATAATAGCTCCACCCGCGTCTTGAACCTGAAACAATGCGCCCGAGATCGATCTAAAAATTTCTTTACCTGACAAGCGCTCCAACCAGGTTCCCGCGCCATATTCCAACTGAGCCTTCCCTCCAGTTAGATCGTTTAGAATCTCATCGAAGAGTTGCTCTCTGTTTTGTGACGCTAGGAGAGCCGCAATCTCCGAGCCTCGGCTCAGCAATCCGGGTGCATTTTGAAGTTCATTCAGCGCGTCGTTCCGGCAGGTGAACTTCTCCACCTGCTTGAACCATGTGGTTGGTGGAATGAGAACTCCTGAGCGAATTTTCAACAAGACCAAATTTGAGGCCTCGAGAAATAGGCGTCTCGTTGCTTCTTGCAATATCCTTTCGCGTAATACCTCAGGGGACTTCACCAACCACTCGCTCTTTTCCAGGTAGTGTGGGTCGATAAAGTAGTTCTCGAGTTCGCGCTTCCTCCAGTGGAGTAGATTGTAGGTGTCAGGTTTTGGGAAATTAGCCCAACCTGTTTCCACATAAGCCGAGTCAAGACCATCCCTGTCGGCCAAAAAATAATACGTGGGATGCTTCCAAACCATCGCCTTGGCAGCTTGGAACACATTGTCACAAGGACCAATTGCACGGACCTCCACACTTTTCAGTCCATTTGATCGAAGCAACTCTCGAATTACGGTTGGATCGAAGGCGTCATCGTCGCTACCCTCGACAAAGACGACATGATTTGCTCCCCGTAAAACCGATGAAGCGGATACTCCGGTTTGAACATTCATGCCTTCGGTGTCTTAAGTTCTGCGGGCACTAAAAGCGCCCTCCTGTCTTCGTCGACGCATCCGAAAATCTGTTCCGAATGAGTGGCCAGCACATATTGATTTCTAGGTCCATACTCATGAAGTCGCTCAACGAAATCGGCATGCCATTCGGCATTCAAATGCAGCTCTGGTTCATCTATAAGGACGATGCAGGGTGTTTCTTGAGAATGCCTCCAGATAAGAAAAAGGGTCGACACGATCTCTTTCTGTCCAGAACTGAGACCATCGAATGCGAATGAGGCACCCTCTTCGGTGGTTATTCTGAAATCCAAACTGTTGTCGGGGAGCGGACGAAGCTTTTCAATGCTTCCCCCAGTATATCGACGCAACAAGCTGTTTAGAAATTCCACGGTGGCTCCCGAGTCTTGTTTATTGAAGCCTTCAAACAGTTCGGCACCGCCGAGAAGAGAGCGCAACATTTCCATCTTGAATGCGCTAATGGTTGAAATCGAGGGTCCGTATCGTGATCTTGAATACATCATTCGAGCACGTCCGAGTGGTTCATCGACCATTGCCGCGAGGTTTGGATTGCCTTCCTGCACTTTGCGGTAGCTGTTGAAATGGATCAACGGCGGCGAAATTAGTGGCTCATTATTAAGCGCCAACAAGCTCATCAATGCATATTCAAGAGAGTCCCCACGCAAGGATCGACGCAAAGATTTTATATCTCTGATTCGCTCACGAAGCGGACCATCGCCCGCAACCGTAGTTTTACCAGACCTGGCAAATTGTAAGCGAACCTCGAAGCCTTCTCCATCGAGTTCAAACTTCCCAGAAATCTCTGCAGCTTTGCGGCCAGACTTAATGAGGAGGTCAGCCAAATCCAGAAAACGCCCTGTGTCGGGCATGCGCTTGAACAAATCGTCACCTGTGAACATCGCCAAATAGAGAAGCCCGGCGCATTCCAAAACAGAAGTCTTCCCCCCCCCGTTCTGGCTTCCCAGAATCATCACATCTGGATCGCCCTTCATTCGTGGTCTTGGCAATTCAACCTCAAGCGAATCTAGGCGCTTGTAGTTCTCAATATCAAGTCGTCTCAATTTGAGCCCTGGAAAGGGAGGTGTTTTGAGTGGCGTGGGCATACGAGTTGGGTGTTATTCGTGACAGGATCGAAAACCGGATTTAGGCCTGAGTGTAAACTTTGGCTCCGCGTTCCACAAATTCCTTCGACTTCCCCACCATGACGCGCTGAACCTCTTCGTCCGCAGAGATGGCTTGTTTGATCGCGTGTTTGCCGTCGTGTTCGGTGATCTTCATGGATGAGCTTTCGGTTGGTGGTTGTGAATTTGCAAGCTGAGGCTCAGCGGGAAGCGGCGGCGCTCCATTCGTCGAGCTTCTGCTTCAGCAGTTCCTTGGAGGGCAGGTAGAGCTGATACTCCTTGGCGTGGATGTTGGCGTCTTTCGGCAGGGTGAGTTCGACGACGGTCTTTTTGGCGGATTTGCAGAGGAGGAGGCCGATGGCGGGGTTTTCCTTCGGGAGCTTCACCTCGCGGTCGTAGTAGTTCACATTCACCCCGTGAGATAGCGGCTCTCGATGGCTGAATGGCGTCAATCGGTGGCATCTCATGGGGTGAACTCCGTGAGATAGCTGGCGAGGCGAGACTTGATGTATCGTTTGCCCCAGGCGGTTTTGAGATACTTCTCTCGTTTGGTGGCGTCCTCGCGCGATCGACATGCCTCGTAGTAAACGAGTTCTACGGGGAGACGCGACTTTGTGGAAGGCACCTTGCCCTGTTCGTGTTCGGCGAAGCGTCGCTTGAGGTCGTTTGTGTATCCGACGTAGAAATTGCCGTCTGCGAGGCTTCGAAGGACATAGACGTAGTGCATGTTCATATCTCACGGGGTAAATCTGCATCTGCCCGAGGTCCTGATGCGTGAGCTTGTCGAGCTTGAGGTCGATGATGACGTAGCAGCGGAGGAGGCGGTTGTAGAAGACGAGGTCCACGAAGTAGTGGTCCTCATCGAAGGTGAAGCGCTTCTGGCGGGCCTCGAAGAGGAAGCCTTTGCCGAGTTCGAGGAGGAAGTGCTCCAGGCGGTCGATGATGGCCTGCTCCAGGTCGGTCTCGGAGTAGCCAGATTTTTCCTCCAGGCCCAAAAACTCGAGCACGAGCGGCTCCTTCAGCAAGTCCTCCGGCCTGACGATGACCTGGCCTTCTTTGGCGAGCTTGCGGATGCCTTCCTTGTCCCGACTGAGGGCGAGGCGCTCGTAGAGGCAGGAGGCTTTCTGG
>JAYVOH010000298.1:0-2939 GCA_043758025.1 Verrucomicrobiota bacterium | reverse complement strand
ATCCATTTGCCGGCGGCCAGTTCGCCGAAAACGATGCCATCGAAGCTCCCGCGCTGACTCTCAAGCGTGAGTGCGCTGCCACCACGTTGCGTCAGGTTTGCTGGCGCGGCCCAGACGACGAGGGTTTTGTTCGTGATTTTCTCCGGCTCGGCGGCGCGTGCGGAAACGCCGCAGACGGCCAGGGATGCGAGCAGCAGGACGGTGAGGAGGGTGAGGGTGTGTTTCATTTCTTTGATTCCGTGGGTTGCGCTGGTGATACGCGGATCAGCATCACACCGTGGCGCGGGATGTCGGCGCTGAAACTTTTGGCTTGGGTGCCGATGTTCTTTTGCCGCCAGAGGTCGCGCACTTGCTGAGGGCCGGCCAGTTTCAATTCGTTCCAGGTGGTCGATACGGGCACGGTTTCGTCGCCGAGATTGAACAAGCCCACGGCCATCGAGCCATCGCTCATTTGCTTCGCCCACACTTGAGTTGCGCCGCGTGTCGCGATGCGGGAGGCCATGCGTCCGAGCGGGTCTTGATTGACCTCGATGACTTCGTCGTTGCCGAGCAGGTTCATGGTGAACTCATCGACGTGGGTGAGATCGCAGCCCAGCAGTAGCGGCGCAGCGAGCAGGCTCCAAAGGCTGACGTGGGTGTATTGCTCGTCGTCACTGAGATTGGTGAATCGGCCCCAGACCCAGCCTGCGATCATCATGTCGGGATCATTCCAGCAGCCGGGTTTGACGAAGGGTTCGTGGCCGGCCTGTGAGAAGCCGATCGTGGACATGCTGTTCCAGGAATCGCCGATGTCATTCGTCGTGCGCCACGTGTTGCCACCCACTTCGCCGCCCCATTCCCACACTTTCGCCATGCCGTATTGGCAGAGGCTGAAAACGATGTCGCGCTTTTGCTGCCGCAGATGCTCGCCCATCACCGCGTATGGCTTCATCGCATAGGCCTTGTCCTCGTAGTTGCCCGACACGACGCGGTTGTAACTGCACCAGTCGTATTTGAGATAATCGAACCCCCACTCGGCGAAGCGCTGCGCGTCCTGCTGTTCGTGCTGCCAACTGGAAACGCAGCCGCCGCAAGTCTCAGGTCCGGGAGAGGAATAGATGCCAGCCTTGAGTCCGAGCTTGTGAATTGCGGTTGTGAGGCCAGGCATGTCAGGAAAACGCGCGTTGCTATTGATGCGGCCATCTGCGTCACGCTCAGGGCCGTGCAGCGTCGGATCGCTGTCGGCGTTTTTCGGCATCCAGAAGTCGTCCACGTTGATGAAAGCATAGCCGTGATCGCGCAGGCCGCTGGAGACCATCGCATTCGCCTGCGTGAGGATGTCCACCTGAGTGACCTTCGATGCGAAACAGTTCCAACTGTTCCAGCCCATCGGCGGCGCCAGCGCGAGCGTGCTACCAGCGATGATGCGCAGCCCGCCTGTGGCAGTGCCGCGCGCATTGGTCGCAGTCAGCTTCACTTCATAAGTGCCCGCGGCCGGAGTCGTGCCGGTGATGATGCCGCTCGATTCATCAAGGCTCAGGCCTTTCGGCAAACCATCCGCTTTCACTTTCACAGGTCGCTCGCCCGTGACCGGAACATAGAACAAAAAGGCATTGCCGGGCCGTGCGCCGATCACTCGCGGACCATTGATGCGCGGCGTCGGCGGCGCTGGAGGCGTGAGCAACTTTCGCGGCTCCGCACTGGCGAGCGCCACCGGCACCGCGCCATCGTAGCGAATGGTGGAATCGGCCCAATCCGCGTGATCATCGGCCTGTCCGCCGCCTTCGCCATTCCACGCCAGCAGCATCAGATGTTTGATGCCGCTGAGATCCACATCAATCGACACCGCCGCATCGCCCGGACGCATCACCGGACTCATGAAGAGCTTCCTGCCATCCCCCTCCACCCGGAAGACCACCGATGCGTATTTCTTGTTGGCCTCATCATCGACGCCAACCTTCGCTGTGAAGCGTTTCGCCGTGCCGTGACAGTCAATGAGCAGCCGGAATTTGGTGTGACTGCCAAAGCCATTCGGGAAGACGTTCCCGTTTAGCGTAATCGGTTTGCCACTGGTCGAAACATTCGCCCGCGCCGCCCAGCCGCTTTGATTGGCAGCAAGAGAAAGATCGAGGCCGGAGATTGGGATTTCAGTGGCGTGCAGCGCGGCCAGCGGAGCGAGCAGGAGAGCTGTGAGAAATGTGTGGGCGTGTTTCACCGTTGTTTTACCTTGTTCATTGAGTTGGCGGTGGTTTTTCCAATGACTGGAATCCTTCTCATGGGCGCACGCTCATGGGTTCGCCTTTGGTCATAAATTACTGATAGAAATATGCTTTCTGGGCGCTCTGCGGTTCATAACTTTGCAGATGCTCATTTTCCTTGGAGGTCAGTGCGGAAGGGCGCAGCGGGGAGACCCTCCTTGTTGTAGAGATTACAGCCCAGCGGGTTTTCAGCCCAGGCATAGCGCACCGCCACCGGTTGGGGCACTTGCGGGCTGCTAACAACCACTGTGTCGCCCTCAATCTTTGCATCAGCCCACACAAATTTCTTGTCGGTCCCCGCGATGGCAAATGTTTTGAGTTCCCCATCCCTGGCCACAAGGCCTCTGGCGTGGGTGAACTTCAAGCGGATGGTTGCGCCTTCGACTTTCATCGATTCATAACACGGGCCGCTCGACTCGATCTGCATTCCATAGGTATAAGTTTGTGTGTGTGTTTCATGGTTAAATTTTCTGTTTTCCTGCTTCATCAGGAATCCTTCGCTGGCGGATCTATTATGGGGGCGTGCCGAGCCAGCGCACCGAGTTTTCGATGATCTTCAGCGGAATTTCCTGCCGGTAGATCGGATAAGTTTCGTGACCGGGCCGAAAGTAAAACACGCGTCCTTTGCCGACGTTCCAAACGCACCCGCTGCGAAAATGTTCACCCGAGTCCCACTTCTCCTCAAAGACCACCGCATCCGGC
>JAYVOH010000297.1:0-8537 GCA_043758025.1 Verrucomicrobiota bacterium | reverse complement strand
CCGCTTTGGGTGCAAACGGATCGATCGGGGCTGCGGGTGCACCTGCACCACCACCGCCTGCATCGCCAGCACCCATGCTGAGGAAATCCGGCGGCACCTTAAAAGTGCGGCTGTATTGCTCGGTATTGGTATCCGAAACTGGGACCACGAGCACGGCATAAGGCTCGATCTTATATTTCATTCCGGCAAGTTCCGTGATGTAGCGGAGGGCTTCCACCATGGGGACGTCATGCAAATCAAGACTGATCTGTGCCGTGGATGGCGCCGCACCCTGCTTGAGGATGAGGTTCACTCCCCGTTTGGTTGGATCGCGCTCTACGGTATCAAGATCCTTGCTCTTGATGCGGAGGAACTCGATGGCCTCGTCAATGCTGGCTCCCTGGAACTGAACCGTGGGGAAAATGATGCGCTGCATCTTCTCGCTGTAGTAACGGGAGGCATTGACTGCGTTGCCAAAGTCGGACCCACCCAGATTTTCAAATTTCAAGGGAACCTGGTCCTCCCATGCCTTGTTTACGTCGTTCAGCATTTTGGCACGTGTGTGGTCGCGGGCTGTTTCATAGTAATTGGCTTTTTCCTGCTCCACTTTTTCCATGTTGCGACGGGCGGCGCTGTTATATTTGTCAATTCGCAGAACATCCTGATAACTTTTGTTAGCCGCATCGTGATCACCGAGATTCTCATAACTTGATCCCACCCTCAGGTTGCGATTCACGTCCTCGACATTCTTGACATGCTCCGGGGTGAGGGCGGGCTCATAGCGCTCCGGATCATCGAGTTGCTTGAGAAGTGTCTTGGAGGCCAGATGGTCGGCATTCCGGGAGAGAGATTCGTTAAGGAGCGCCTTGGCATCGGCATAGCGTCCGTTTTTGGCCCGTTGTTTTGCGAGGGCAACCGAAGCATCACAATATTTAGCCGTGGCAAGATCCCGCCAGGCCTGGGTCGCTGGAGCTTCCGGAAGAAGGTCGATCGCAGTTTTGTATTCATTCAACGCCGCTTCAGGGTCGCCGTCCGCGAGGAGTCTGTCGCCCTTGTTGATCGCGTTTTGAGCCTCTTGCACGCGTTGCAAGCGACGGGAAATTTCACGGTCAGCAATGCCCGATGTTGTGCCCATGCCACCTCCGCCACTGCCTGACCCAACTCCAACTCCAACTCCCGCAATGCCAGTTGAACTGGCGAGCGCAAGGGCTGAGGCAAAAAGAACCGCGTGAGTCTTGTGTCTGGTGAAGCGGTGATTGATTATCATATGTGGGAGTGTTGATGAGCCGTGATGCTGGCTGGAATGTGTGCTGGTTAGAAGATGGAATCATCACCATGATTGACGCGCAAGATTACTCATCTCTGCACATCGATTATGCTGACGGGAGTTGTTCAGCCTTTTTTAATGATGATTTCTTTTTCTGTGTTTCCGGTTGTAGAGTTGACGGCCGAGATTACCGCATTGTCCTCCTGAATGTCAATGACTTTGTAAGTTGTGTCGGGCTGGATGGAAATTCGGAAGGGATCCCCTTTTTTGACGTCAATCGGCTCCCGATTGCCCTTGAGCCTGAATTCGAGCTTGGCCTCATATTCCGCGAGATCGACCGCGACGTCCTTCACCAGGGTTATTTTCTTTTTGGTAAGGGTGTCCACGATCGACAATTCTGACATGTCCTTTTCTCCGATCCTGGGATCAGGGACCATTTTTTTTTCAAATTTTTCGACTATAAATCGGTCACCAATTCCGAAGCGCTTCCCCTCCTCGACAAACCATCCTTTTTTCTTACCATCCGGTGTCGTGACCGACACCTGATAGGGGGGGCTGGACGATTTGAGCGCCACGAGGTAGTTGCGCGCTACGCGCTGAACCAGGAACAACCTGTCCGTGAAGGGCGGATGACTGTCGGCATCTTTTGGGTTGGTGCCCTTTTCGAATTCTTCTCGGTTTGAGTAGCCATCATTGTCCGCATCCAACTCTCCAATGTTCGGAATGAGATAAGCCGCGACGCCATTGACCATGGGGAGGTTGTGCTTGCGAAACCATTCATTGGTCATGGGCGGGCGGATCTGGGGCTGTTCGAGGAACATGTCGATCGGTTGCTCTTGCTGGTCGCTTTTCAGAACCAGCAACACGGCTTTGAAGAGCGGCACCGGCTTGTTGTTGCGCACCGGGGGGGTCCAGTTCTTGTTGTCGGCTGCGGCCAGCGCGGTGGCTTCCTCCAGACTTTTTACCGGGATGACGCCCTCATAAGTCTTGGGCGTTATGGACCTGAGCGCCAGAGTCTGGGGAAAGTTCCCTCTCGCATAGATGAACCATGCCCCGCCCGCCAATGCCGCAAGTGCCATGACGATCAGGATGATGCGCTCGTAGTTGCTGTTGCCTTTTTGCATGATTTCGAAAATTATGATTCCCTCATTTCACATTCTTGCCGGCATCACCACCTGCGGCATCCGCAGCAGGCTGGCGGAAACGAATGTAGTCGATTTCCAGATAAACCTTCAATTCCTCCCCGCCCATGATGGTGACGGCATCCGGGGGCAGAGAGGCCGGCGAATCTGAGGAAATTGCCACCGCGCCCGGTTTTTTGGAGGCATCAACCGGTGCCGGGGGGACGGCTTTTAATAAATTCTTAACCTCATCCTTGCTGGTGCCCTCCTGCTTCTCATTCTCTACGCGCATCAAACGCACGGCGAGGAAGTGGTGCGGCATGCTGGCAGGATTGCTCAGCTCATTCATGACGTTGCGCAGCGGTTCCTGATCGCAGGAAAAGACGCAAGTGATGGTATAACGGTCCAACACCTGCTCAGCAGAAACATCAGCCGGAATTTTGATGCCGGCTGGCACAGGAGGGGCCGATTGATCGTTCTTACCGGCACCTTTCTCTCCCGGCAACGTGGTGCGCTTGATGCTGTCGAGCGACGAAACTCCTTTTTCAATGAAGACATTGATGACTTTTTCCATCACATCGAGATGCACATTCAGCTCAGCGGCAACTGCGGCGTTCGGTGGCAGGTCGCTGGCATAACCTTCAAATCCAAGCGCGAAATCGCTGGAAGGCAGCTTCATGCTGACGGCTTCCGCCCTCTTTTTCACGGCAACGGCGCGATCCTTGACCTTGGCCTGAAACTCGGTCTCGGTCATTGGTTTAACGGCCTGCTGGAGAGTTGGTGAAAGGAGAACCTTGCGCAGATTAGTGAACTTGTCGCGATAGTCGCCGATGAGCTTCTCTACCATCCCGACGTTCTGATCACTGGGAAAAACTTTGGCCGATTGCAGGCTGGCAACTGTGCCGGAAGAGGACGAAAATTCCTCCATCGCCGCTGAGTAGTCGGAATATGAAAAATAAAACCACGCGCCAATACCGATGGCTCCCGCGATCATGAAGCCGAGAATGCCGGCCAGCGATTTGTTTTGTTGGATCCAGTTCATTACTTCTCAAATTTCATGCTGTCTTTGACCAGCGGAAGACGGAAATTGTATTTGGATGCGTAGCGGGCATCTTCAATGTCAGTTTCCACGGAGGGTTTTTGTTCCGGCGGTGGCAGTGTAAAGAATTCAGAGGACGCCTTGAGGTCCTCGTAATATTTGTAAACCACCTGTTGCTGCTGGTCGTTTTTCCGATACAGCCCCTGCAAACGCAGTTCATAATGTGGCTCCGTCTTAGCTTTGGCGGCAGTAGAGCCAGTGACCGCAGCCGATGATGGCTTGAGCGCTCCCCCAGTTGAGAGCAGTGGTGTGATTGAGCTTCCGTCTTTGAGGACTTCCATCTGGGTCAGCCAGACATAATCGTTGACGAACTTGTTGTTAAGCAGCGCCAGAAGGTGATTCCAGTAGCCGCGACTTTTCACGGCATCTTCAAGCTGCGCGCTTTGGGCTTTGAGGATCGTGAGTTCCTGATCGAGCTTTTTGAGGGCAGTGTCCTGCTTCTTCATCTCGGTGGAGTCACGGCTCAAGGTCGAAAGCTTTGCTCTCACCAGTTCCGCCGAATGTTGGTAATAAAAACCGCCTAGCGCCAGAACGGCGAAAAGACATGCCGCAGCCATGACCAGAAAAGGAGCGCGCCGCGCCGAGTCCCGCGAATGAGCGACAGTATCGGGAATCAGCTCCACTTCGACCGGTGCGGAACCCGCATGACGGAGGGCCAGACCAACAAGTTCGGCCATACTGGGAGCATTGCTGTCCACGGAGGCGGAATCCAGACGCGAATCCAATGCCACACCACGCATGGGGTTGAAAACTTCAACCGGCAGGTTGAACTTTTCCGTGAAAAAGTCTGTGACCATCGCGGTCTGCGCACCGCCGCCACACAAGAAAATACGGCGGGGAGGACTTCCGCCCTGCTGGCTGCGGTAATAATTGATGGTGCGCACAATCTCGCCATGCAAACGGCTCAGGGTGTTGCGCATGATTTTTGAAATCGCGTCCATGGTCTCGTCCTCGTGCGCCTCATAGGCTCCGCCGGGGGCGACGTAACCCTTGGAGCGCTTTTGATCCTCAGCTTCGCCAAAATTGACAGATAGCTCCTTGGCGATGTTTCCCGTCACTGTGCATCCGCCCACAAGGATGTTGCGGGTGAACACGCGGTCACCTTCGATGAAAATCAAATTCGTGGATTTGGAGCCAAGATCAATCAGCAGGGTCGGCTCAGCCACGTCCGGGTAGGAATAGCGGAAGGCGTTGAAGGCGGCCAGCGGAGCCAGATCAACCCCTGCCACCTTGATGCCGTTGTCTTCAATCTGGTCATTGATGTCATTCAAGGCATCCGCCTTGATGGCAACCAGCGCGACCTCGCGATCCGTTGCCACTTTCTCACCGATAAATTCATAATCCCAAATAACTTCATTGATGGGGAACGGAACGTTCTGGCGAGCCTCGAACTCGACGATCTGGTCCGCCTTGTCATCCTGAAAAGGCGGCAGCTTCACGAAGCGGGTGAACACCACGTGGCCGGCGATGGAATACCAAACGGACCGACCTTTCAGCCGGAGTTTCTCGGTCAGCTCCAACAAGGCCACCCGCATCTGCGGCAAACGCGTGGCGTCCACACTGGGGTCACCAAACATCTCGGCAAACTCGACCTGCTTGAGAACCAGCCCTCCGGAACGTGTTTTGCCGAAGACAGCACCGCTGACGCGCTGTGATCCGAGATTGAGAACTGCAAAAGTGCTGGAATCAGCCATGAGAGATAAGTTTCGTTGCCGGAAAATGCGCGGTGTTTATGTCTGGAATCACTGGGCTTTCACATCCACGTCGTAATCACCCCAGAAAGGAGCAAAGGGAGTTTTGTTTTTCGGCAGGAGATTTCCGTCCACCACGCTGAACTTGGACGAATCCTCCCACCATTTGCCAGCAGGCACGGCATGTCCGCCAACCAACTGGCCGCCGTAGTTGACTTCAATTCCAACGGCCTTCACGTCGGACGCGGTGATGTCCGTCTTGCCCAGCAGGCGGCTGATGGCCGCAGGAGGGACGAAGCACAAGGCGTGAGACATGATGTCCTTGGAAGATATGTTCACGTAGCTGATGATGGCTGTGAGCAGGTAGGGCTTCTTGGAAACCGGATCCGCTGCGTTCAGGGCGATGTAATATTTAAACTCCAACGCATCCACAAATGGATTGGGATCAACCGTCTTGGCCTTTTTGACATTGAAATGCACATCGATCTGCATCCATTTTTTGGGAACCCAGGACTTGGCGGGCAGGTTGCTCGCCTGAATTTGCGGCGTCTGGATCGAATCAATTTTTACATCTTTGATTTTCACGTCCACCGTCTTCGGTTCGGCCTGGCTAAACGCCGAAGTTGCGGCAATGGACGCCAGCAATGCGATGATGAGAGGCTGCTTTTTCATGGTAAAATTTGTGAGGATTGCTTTAACCGACCGCTGGCTTTCTGGGGAATTATATCAGACGGAATAATTCACAGACAACTGTTTTAACAGTTTCCCCCTCTAAACTTCAAGCGTGTAATGCAAGAAAGTCCTTAAAATATGAAATTGTTTGGGGAATGCCCTCGTCAAACGCCACTTTCGGCTCCCAGCCCAGCAGTTTCTTGGCCAGCGAGATGTCCGGGCGGCGCTGCTTCGGATCATCCGTCGGCAACGGTTTGCGCTCGATCGGAACCTTGCTGCCGAGGATGGCCAGAATTTTTTGCGCAAACTCCATGACGGTCATTTCCGCAGGATTGCCGATGTTGCAAGGCTCATGATAATCGCTCTGCGACAGCCGGAAAATGCCATCGATCAGGTCGCTCACATAGCAGAAACTCCGTGTCTGCGAGCCATCGCCGAATACCGTGAGCGGCTTGCCTTGCAGTGCCTGCCCGATGAACGCCGGCACTACGCGCCCGTCCTCCAGCCTCATCCGCGGGCCGTAGGTGTTGAAAATGCGGACGATCTTCGTGTCCACTTTGTGAAAGCGGTGATACGCCATCGTCATGGCCTCGGCAAAGCGCTTGGCCTCGTCATAGCAACCACGCGGGCCGATGGGATTCACATTGCCCCAATACGTTTCCTTCTGCGGATGCTCCAGCGGATCACCATAGCACTCGCTGGTGGAGGCTATGAGAAATGTCGCGCCTTTCTCTTTGGCAAGGCCCAACGCGTTGTGTGTGCCCAGGGAACTGACCTTGAGCGTCTGAATCGGTATCTGCAAATAATCAATCGGCGACGCGGGCGATGCGAAGTGAAAGATCAAATCAACCGGGCCCGGAATCGAGATGAATTTCGTCACGTCATGCTTGATGAATTCGAAATCAGAGTTGCTCGACAAGTGAGCGATGTTGCGCAGGTTTCCCGTGATCAGGTTGTCCATGCCGATGACCTTGAAGCCCTCCGCCAGAAGCCGGTCGCTCAAATGTGATCCCAGAAAACCGGCGGCTCCGGTGACCAAGGCGGTTTTTTTACTGTCAGTTTTTGTTCCCATAAGCATCTTGCAATGGGGCGCGGACTAAGCTGGGAACACCCATGACTGCAAGTTAATTGTGCATTTGCCGTGCGCGCTCACAACGATATATGCGTCACCCGAGTCAGAGCTTCTTCACCAACACCCGCGAATTGCGCCCGCTTTTTTCAAACTGCTCGCGCCTCGCTACCGGCAGCATGTCGGGCGTGACCTCGGCATAGCCCATCTTTTCCTCGAAGAAACGAAACGCCTGCGTGCTGAGCAAAAACATCTGGTCGCAGCCCCGCTGTTTCGCGATTTCCTCGGCATAGGCCACCAGCTTGCGGCCATGCCCCTTGTTCTTATGGGCGCGCCGCACGAAAAGGCACGCCAGCTCGGCGACCTTGGTCTTATCAGGCAAATCATAAGTGTGCACCGCGACCGTCCCTACGGAATATCCATCAAGTTCCAGCACATAAAAATCCGCGATCTTCTTCTGCATCTGGTCCTTCGTGCGCGGAGCCAGCGCGGCATCCTCAACGCCCTGCCGCATCATGGTCAGCAGCGCGGGAATGTCACTGCTTCCAGCCTTGCGGATTTGCTGGTAGTCGTCGGCGTGAATCATGGTGCCCACGCCTTCATTGCTGAAGACCTCGGCGAGCAAGACTTCGTCCTGATTTCCGTCCACGATATGCACGCGCGGCACGCCCTCGGCGCAAGCCATCGCCCCGTGACGCAGCTTCGAGAGCAAACTAACGTCCATGCCGCTGTCTTTGCGCTTCAAAATTTCCCGCGCGTCCGCCACGCTCAACTGGGCAATGCGATTCTCCTGCGCGTCAAACAATCCGCGCTCAGCCACAAAAATGACCTTGGCCGCTTCCAGTTCAATGGCCACATCCACCGCCACTTCGTCCGAGTTCACTCGCAACGTGGCTCCCTTGCCATCATAACCCAGGGGAGGGAGCACGGGAATAATCCCGTCCTTCAATAGCGTGAGCAACGCCCGATCATCCACCCGCTCAATCCGCCCCGTGTGCTCCAGGTCCACGCCATCGATCACCCCGGCAGGATGAACGGCGAGCGCATTGGGCACCGCCACGCGAAGTTCCAGCGCTGAAAGATCGCCGACCAATTCGCTTGTCAGCCGCGAGATGGCATCGGTGCTCACCTCCAAGGTCGCGGAATCCGTCCGGCTCATGCCGTCATCACTGCTCAGCTTCACTCCCCGCGCCGCAGCCAGTTCCCTCACCTGCTGCCGCGCGCCGAAGACCAGCACCACCTGAATATTGAGTGATTGCAGCACCGCAATGTCCTGCAACAAGCTCGTAAAATTGGGCAGCCGCATCACCGCCCCGTCGAGCGCGATCACAAAGATGCGCTCCCGGAACTGCGGGACGTATTGCAAGATGCCTCTGAGGTCTTCAAATTTCATGATCGCACAGATTTAAGATGACAAGATGCAAGAGCGGATTTGACTGTCACAAGAGCAAATTCGCAGTGACATTCGTCACAATCATTACAGGTATTCAGCAACAACAACGTAAAAAACGATTAACCTGTGGCATACAATGGGATAATGTAAGGGGTTTTCTCTGGGTGGAAACGGAACTTAAGTTAAACTCAGGGGGAATTTTTCTTTCCGTTAAATCGTTAAGATTTCAGCGGTCTGGTTGACAGG
>JAYVOH010000296.1:0-8543 GCA_043758025.1 Verrucomicrobiota bacterium | reverse complement strand
TCCGGCACTGCCTGTGGGATGCGTGTGTTCTTTTTTTGATTTTTAGCGATATCATTTCGATCACCAGCCAGAGGGAGAAAACCTGCGTGAGCAAGGTCGTCGCTATTTGCACATGGGAATAGCGGCCCACGCCGAGGGTATGCAAAAACGCAACCCCGATGCAGTTGCCTATGTTAAACGCATAGCCCAGGGCAACAACCGCAGCGAACCGGCCGCAGGCTGCGCGAATCCGAATGTCTCTGCTCAGCCAGATCATCGTGAAGCTGGCCAGCAACAGACCGGCAAGATAACTGCGGGCGAACATTGGCATCAGCGCCGCAAACACCTTGGGCTGCTCCGCACCGGCATCGACCTCTGCCAGTGCTGGAAGTGCTGCGGCATAGCGCGCCGCAGCCGGCACCCGGTTGATGAGCGGCTGGCAACGTATGGGATCGGCAAGAGTCTGGATGGAGTCCTTATAGACACGCGCGAAATTGGTCGTCGTTAGCTCATAGACGGGGCAGTCGAACCCGTAAAAAAGCCGGAGCTGCGTGATGAATTTTTGCAGCATGGCCACGGGCTGCTGAACCCATGTTCTTCGAAAATAGAAACGGTAAAATTCTGTCTGCGCCGCCTGATCAGGCAAAAGGCTTTTCAGCTTCTGGCAAAATGAATTGCCGTAAAGAAGATAGTCGGGATGAAACCCCAGGGATGAGAAAGTATGCCGCACTCTGGAGCGGCTCAGTTCGATCTCCTTGTCGAGCAGTTCCAGAATCGCCTGCAATTGCTCATTCGAGTATGGGACCGCCGCGCTGTTGGTTTTCAGGTCGCTGGCAATCTGGGCGCGTATCTGCGGTGCATGGATCGTAAATACTGACGCTGACAGAAAACTTTCCGACCGCGAGTTGGCGACGGCGTAACGCGCGTTTGGCGCCCACAGCAGCACCCAGGCGGCCAGAACCGGCCCGCCAACCATGGCGAGCCGCCCAGTCCATTTCACCCGCCGGTCAAACAAATGCCACCACACTGGCAGCGTGGTCAGGATCGATGTCAGGGTATAACTGGGCTTGAGCATCGGCAGTATAAACGCGACGAACAACGCTGCAGCTCCATGGTAAAGCGCCCGTCGGGGCCTGGCGTCGATGTGCTTTGCGATGAGAAATCGGATGATGCATCCATATTCCAGCATGGCGAAAAACGGAGATATGCTCTCGGGCCGGAGATAATGCTCGGACGGGATCGGCTGCGCGCCGAGCAGAAAGATTGCCAGCAATGCCAGTCCGGCGATGTCATGCAAAGCGAGCGGGATGAATGGGCGCAGCAGCAGGCGCCGCGCTGCGCTCCAATTGCTGAGCAGCATCAGTCCCGTAGCCAGGCCGAGCACGTGCTGCACCACCGTAATCGCGCTGAGGCTTCGAAACGCGCTGATGATCGCGTAAATAAAACCGGGATAAAGGAAGGCGCGCCCCTCCGACTGCACAAACGGATCGCCCGCGATTTTCGCCAGCGCGGGACTCAGAAAGCCCCACGCATCACGATCAAGCAGCGGTTCCATCGGCAAAGAATATCGACGCCATGCGGCACCAATGACAACCAGCATCCAGCACGCATGAAATGCGCACGAGTGAATTCGTGATCTTGTGCGGCATCGCTCATCTGGATGTGGAACGGTCACGTGCATTGCTGGCGGACGATGATTAATCGTCCGAAATAATCGCTCCCGATCAAATCCACATGCCGCTAGGAATTACGGAATCCTTCGGGATGACCACGATGCCGTCACGGATGTAGTAGAGACCATCGGGGCCGTCCACATTTTCATCCTTGCCCTTGGGAGTAATGACCACGTTGTCGCCGATGTGGACATTTTTATCAATGATGGCGCGCTCGATTTTGCAGCCTTTGCCAATGCCGGGCGGCGGGCGGTTGACGGGACAGTTCGGAGCACCGGCATAGTAGTCAGCGCCCATGATGATGCATTGGCGGATGGTGGTCTTGTCCTCGACCACAGTGCGGACGCCGAGAATGCTGTCTTCAATTTCGGCCTCGGTGAGGATGCAACCGTCGGACAGCAACGCGTGATGGATGCTGCCGCCGTTGATTTTGGTGGCGGGGAGGAAGCGCGCGTGCGTGTAGATCGGTGCCTGGGAATTGAAGAAATCAAACTCGGGCACCACGGAGCAGAGGTCGAGGTTGGCCTCGAAGAAACTGCGAATGGTTCCGATGTCCTCCCAGTAGCCTTGGAAGGCATAACTCTGCACGTGGTAATTTTTGATCGCATTGGGAATGATGTGCTTGCCGAAGTCCACGAAGTCGTTGTCCAACGCGGCGATGAGCATGTCGCGATTGAACACATAGATGCCCATGCTCGCTTCATAGCGCGGCTCATCCTGTGGTAGCCCAAGTTCCAGAAGGGTTTCCTGGGGCATCGCCAGTGACTTCAACACATCGGGATCCTTCGGCTTCTCCACGAAGTTTCGGATGCGCCCGTTGCTGTCGGTTTGCATAATGCCCAAACTTTTGGCGCTGGTCTCATTCACCGGGATAGTGGCGATGGTGATGTCCGCGCTGTGCTCGATGTGCTTGGCAAGCACCTTGCGGAAATCCATGCGGTAGAGCTGGTCGCCACTGAGGATGAGAAAGTATTGATACTTTCCCTGCGTGAAGTTGCGCAGGTTCTGCCGCACCGCATCTGCTGTGCCTTGATACCACAGCTCACCTTGTGAAGTCTGCTGCGCGGCAAGGATTTCCACGAAGCCGTGGCTGAATAAGTCGAACTTGTAGGCGCGGCTGATGTGGCGGTTGAGCGAGGCGCTGTTGTATTGCGTCAGCACATAGACCTGGCGCACGCCGCTGTTGATGCAGTTGCTGATGGGGATGTCCACGAGACGATATTTACCCGCCAGCGGCACCGCCGGTTTGGCGCGGTCTTTGGTGAGCGGGAACAAACGGGTTCCCGCTCCCCCTCCCATGATGATCCCCAAGGTGTGACGATTGAGCAGAGCTTCGGTTTCAAAGCGGTTCACGGTGGAAGAGGCGGCAGACATGTCCTGATTTTCCTGAAACAAGGCGCATGAGCAAGCGTTTCCTTTACACGTATTTTGTCATCTATGAAGCATAACTCGCTGCCACTGGTCCTGTTTTCAGTCCAAATCTTCACCGGATTCCCGGCCCAGGCCAAGACGGATTTCAAGAAGGAAATTCTTCCCCTTCTGGAAAGTCGCTGCCTGAAATGCCACAAAGCCGAGCACGAGGAAAACGGCAAGACGCAGAAGCCCAAAGGCGACATCCGCCTCGATGCCGCGTGGGCCATTCTCCTCGGCAACAAGGATGTAATCCCCGTCAAACCGAAGGACATCGCCCACAGCGCCATCATCACCGTCACCACCCTGCCGCGTGACGACGACAAGGCCATGCCACCCGAAGGCAAAGGAGACCCGCTCACCCCGGCGGAAATCCTTAAGCTCAAAACATGGATTACCGAAGGCGCGGACTTCGACGGCTGGGTGGGTAATCTCTCCGGCAAACCCGCCGACACCGTCAAGGCGGCGCCGGCACCGTTGATTGAGCGTGATCATGAAAAACTCTATAAAAAACTCGGCGCGGGACTTCAACCCCCTACCGCCGATGTGTTGAAGAAGTTGCAGGCGGGCGGGGCGCAGATCGCGCCTCTGACGATCGACAGCCCGCTGCTGCGCGTGGACTTTCTCAAGGCCGTCAACCAATGCGACGACAACACCCTTGCGGCGCTCACGCCAATTAAAAACAACATCGCGCAGCTTGATCTGGCCCGCACCCGAATCACCGACGCATCCTTTAAGAGCATCGCCCAGATGCCCCGCCTGACCCATCTCGATCTGCGTCAAACAAAAATCACTGGCGCCGCCATCGCGCAACTCACCACGCTCAAGAATCTTGTTTCACTCAACCTCTACGGCACCGAGATCACCGACGAGTCCGTGCCCTCCCTGTCAGCCATCAAGAGCTTGAAGAACATCACCGTCTTCGAAAGCAAAATGACCGAGGCCGGTGTCAGCCAGCTCAAGGCGGTGCTTCCCCAGGCAGACATCGTCTTCAACGCAGACCTCGCCGCAGCGGACAAACCGGAGTCGATCAAGAAGGAGAAGAAGAACAAGTGAGTCCCATCGCGGATGTATCATTTGAATTTCCCCCAGCAAGGAGCAAGCTGTTCGTGGAAAGAAACCCATCATGAAAACGTTCTCGCTCGTCTTGTGTTTAGCATCGTGCCTTCTCGCCGGAGTCGCGCGGACGGAAGCGCCCAAGCCATCGCCCGCGCCGGTAAAACAAGGCGACTACACCGGGCGCGTCGTGGTCATCCCTGTCGGCACGGAGGATCTGATGTCGCCGGCCCGCTTCGAGTTCATGTCCCGCACCATGAAACGTGCGACCGAGGAAGGCGCGGAGGCGGTGATCTTTGATCTGGACACACCGGGCGGTCTGGCCTGGGACACAACAACGCTGATGATGGGGGACATGCAGAAGCTGGGGCCGCGCAGCATCGCGTTCGTCAATCCTCGCGCGTTGTCCGCAGGCGCAATGATCGCGATGGCCACGGATGTGATTTACATGAGCCCCGCCAGCAGCATCGGCGCGGCCACGCCCATCAGCGGCGGTGGAGAAAAATTTGATGATGCCGAGCGCGCAAAGATGAACTCGGCGATGATGGCGATGGCGCGCACTTCGACCAAAGCAAAAGGCCATAACTCAGCAATCATCGAGGCCATGATCGACAAAGACGTCGGCCTGAAAATCGGCGACGATGAAATCTGCGCCAAGGGCCGCATCCTCACGCTCGATCAGGAGCAGGCCACGAAAGTGCGCGACGGCAAACCGCTTCTGGCCAAGGGCATCGTCAAAGACCTTTCCGAACTACGCCAGCGCGAAGGACTCAAAGGCGAGACCGTGATCGCGGAGCCGCGCGGTTTTGAGTATGTCGCAATCCTGATCACGAAATATGCCGCAATCCTCCTGCTCATAGGGCTCGCGGGCGGTTATCTGGAAATGCAGCATCCAGGGATGACCCTGCCGGGCGTGGTCGCAGCCATCGCCTTCGGCCTGTTCTTTTTCGGTCACTATGTCGCGGGCGGTCTCGCGGGCTATGAAACGGTGGTGCTCTTCGCCATCGGACTCGCGCTCATCGCGGTTGAGTTTTTTGTTTTCCCCGGTCACATCATTCCGGGAGCCGTCGGCTTGCTGCTGGTGCTGGGCGCGCTCATCTACACCATGGCTGGCTGGGATGTAACGGTGCCGGAGGGCGGCACGTTCCCGGTAAAAATTTCGGATTACACCACACCGCTCCGCAATCTCGCGCTCGCCTTCACCGGGGCCGTGGCCCTTATCGCACTGTTGATGCATTACTTTCCCAGCAGTGGGCCTTTCAAGCGTCTCGTCCTGCAAACCAGCGTCGGCGGTGCCCAGGCCTCCATTCAAGGAGTGGCGCAATCGCTGGCCGCGCAAATCAACGTGGGCGATACTGGCATCACGAAAAGCGCGTTGCGGCCCTACGGCAATGTGGACTTCAACGGCCTGCACATGGAGGCTATGATCGAAGGCGATTATATCCCGCCGCAGACTGCAGTGCGCGTGGTCTCGATCAGCGCCGGCAAGGTCAATGTGGAGCGGGTTTGAGACGCTGTCCGTTATCGCGATGCAAGAGCTGTATGTTCTGAGCTTTGGGTCAAGCCAACGGCGGACATTGAATGTCCACTGCGTTTTCAGATTATCTTGCCATTGAGTATCTCATCCACGAATTCGGGCACTTTTACAGTCGCCGGGCCTGAAAGGTGCTGCTGGAACAAGGATGAAATCTGAGTCTTGGCATTGTTGATCTCCACACTTTGCGCCCCGGCGGATCTGGCGAGGTCAACAAAACTTGCCGCGGGATACACGTTCCCCGAGGTGCCGATGGCGACAAACAGGTCGGCCCGGTCCAGTGCGTCTTGGATAGCCTCCATTTCCAAGGGCATTTCATTGAACCAGACAATGTGGGGCCGGAGACCACCGGCAGAACCACAGGTATTGCAGCGAACTGCTTCATCCAAGTTATCCTCACATGGAAATATGCTGCGGCATTTCGTGCAGCGTGCCTTGAGCAGTTCCCCGTGCATATGCATCACCTCGGGACAGCCAGCGCGCTCGTGCAGGTCGTCCACGTTCTGAGTGATCAGCACCACTTCGCCTTTGAACTCCCACTGGAGTTTGGCTAAAGCCTTGTGAGCAGCGTTGGGCTCCGCGCCTTTCACGGCAGCGCGCCGAAGATTGTAAAAATTATGCACCAAGGCTGGGTTCTTGGTGAAAGCCTCCGGGGTGGCGACGTCCTCGATGGCATGGCCTTCCCACAAACCGTTGGCATCACGGAAGGTCGGGATGCCCGACTCAGCAGACACACCCGCACCTGTGAGAATGACAATGACGAAGGGCTTGCTCATCTTGGACATGCAGATTTGTGGTCGTTGGCTGCATCTCGCAATGTATTTCTGCAATTCGACGCTATGTTGTTCCTCCATGATTCGTGAAGAAATTCCCCACGTATTGCATGCCTCGGCCCGACCGGGCTATGGTTTTGGATGGAAGATACCCGTTGCCGCTGAATCGGTGGAGTCTTGGATGAAGACCGTGCGCGAAACCGGTGTTCGCAGCATCATTTGTCTGTTGAACGAGGATCACCTACGACTTTATGAATCGGTGCCTGGTGGATTGTTAGAAGGTTATCGGGCGGCAGGGTTTGTGGTCGCTCACATTCCCGTCGTGGATCATGTTCATCCACCACTGACCGCAGATGAACTACGCTTGGTCGAGGAGCATTTTGCACGCTTGCCAAAACCGGTTCTCATCCATTGCAGTGCCGGAGTCGGGCGCACCGGTGCTGCGGTGGCGCATTTGAAGGAGGTTCTCAGCAAATGAAAATCCACAGACAACCAACTGCAATATTAACCTATAAATCAAATGGTTGACCGTGAACAAATGGACTCGGAAATCGCACGGGAATTCGTCGCGCAACTTCAAGAAGAGATGGCTGCGGGTGTGGCGAAGCCGCAGGGTCTCATGCTTCTAGCCATGATGGGCCGGTTGCGAGACGCACCTGTGCAGGCCTTCACTGAGCAGGCACTTCTACAGACCGAGAGCGAGGGGTTCAACTGTCTGCACCATGCGGCGCGCAACAACGAGCTGGATGTCTTGCCCCCCGCATTCCGGACGCAACATTACTTTTCCACCCGGGATGGCTTTGGGCAGACCGTCTTCCACTATGCCGCACAGAGCGGTTGCCTCCATCAGATTCCCCGCGAATTGCTCACCGAAGAAAATTTGATGGCGGCCGACCGGCACGGCTATTGTGCTCTGCAGCATGCGGCTGAACATAATCACTTGGAGCAGGTTCCCCGGGATTTCACCACTCCGGAGAAACTTGCAGCCGCAGCCGCTTTGCGAACACGAATTTTAGAATAGCCCACTCTGCCCAAGGAATGAGAATGATTGGCGCTAAGCCGTCCCCAACTCGTTCAAAACTGCCCGTCCCGACGAATTATGCCCCGACTCCTTGCCATCGGCGACATCCACGGCTGCTGCGTCGCACTGCGCGCGCTTCTCGGGTCCGTGCAAGTCGGCGCGAATGACACCTTGGTAATGCTCGGAGACTATGTAGATCGCGGACCGGATTCCAAGGGCGTGCTCGACACCTTGATCGAGCTGCGCAAGCAGACAAACCTAATCACCCTGCGGGGCAACCACGAAATCATGATGCTCCATGCGCGGCATTCGCGGGCAGCAATACCTGCCTGGATGGACTGTGGCGGGGATGCCACATTTGAATCCTACCATGCCACCACGCTGGACGACATCCCCAAGTCACATTGGGAGTTTCTTAAATCCTGCATTCCTTATCACGAAGAGCCAGCGCACTTCTTTGTCCACGCCAGCGTCCTGCCAGATCGCGCTCTCGCCGACCAGCCGGACACTGACCTCTACTGGGAGCATCTCGACGCGCGACCCGCGCCTCATTTCTCCGGCAAAACAATGATCTGCGGCCACACGCCTCAATATAACGGCCTGCCGCTCAACTGGGATAATGCAGTGTGCCTCGACACCAACGCCCACGACGGCGGCTGGCTCACTTGTCTCGATGTGCACAGCGGTCGATACTGGCAGGCGAACGAAGCTGGTGAAAAGCAAAGTGACCGGCTACGACGTTTCAAATTTGAAACATTCGAGGCTTGACAAAATTACCTCATGTAGCAAATCACCCCGTAACAACGAATTTTCGTAGATGGCTAAGTATTGCAAACACTGTGGTGGCAAATACAGTTCGTGGAATCCCTTAGCCAATACTTGCGAGGGCATCGGTTCAGGCCAAGGATTTTGTAGTTCACAGTGTCGTTCCTCATACTTCTCTGACGGAGCCTCTCATGGCGGAAAAGGAAAAGACAAAATTAATGGATGGCATATTTTTCTAGCAGCCTGTCGGACTTGATGCAAAAGAGTGACGATCTCTCGGATTTGCGCTCGTCGTGAACTTTGAGTTTAGCGTCGATTGTGGCGCTACTGGT
>JAYVOH010000295.1:0-2948 GCA_043758025.1 Verrucomicrobiota bacterium | reverse complement strand
AAAGATCATCTGAATCTCCCGACGCAGCGGACGGAACTGGGATTCGGTGAGCGAAAGAATCGCCTTGTCGCGATAAAACACCTCGCCGCCGGTAGCCTTGTTCAGCTTGAGGATGGCGCGCGCCACGGTTGACTTGCCGCTGCCGCTCTCGCCAACTAGTCCCAGCGTGCGCCCTTCTTCAATGGTAAAGCTGACATCATCCACCGCCTTGATGACATCCACCTTCCTGCGCAACAATCCGGCGTGAACGGGAAAATGAACCTGGAGCTGGTTGACACGGAGGAGTGTGGACATGAATTCCGTGATCGTAGCACGGGCGGCAAGGAGAGCAAGGTTCGCAGTTTAAGTGTAACCGCCAAACACGAACCATCACCGGTTCACCGGTCTCGTCAGTCGCTTCCAGAAAAAGTCCAACTCCCCTGCCAACGCACCCAGGACGGCGGTGGCGTCAGTTTGAATCTGGCCGGACTCGGCTTCGCGCACAACCTGGCGCATCGCATAAAGGCTGGCCAGACTGCGTGTATCCAGATGCACGATGTCGAGCTTCTCCCGGAGTGATTGCGGGATTACTTCGTCGCGGAGCAACGCGGTGAGCGCCGCGCCTTCTTCATCGTTCTTGAACACGGCCAGCTTCAAGCGCGGGGGCGTCTCTCCATTCTGGGCCGCAGCCGCGCCCAGTTCCGCGATGCGTCCGGCCACAAAGGCGGAGACGGTTTTCCAATAACGAGTATCACTGAAATTTTCGAGACCGAACACGATCTCCATGCCTTGCATATTCCATCGGGGCAGCGACCGGCCTTGCAGTTCGGGCAACTCGACCTCGTCATAACGAATCACCGGGAAACGGCGGCCCGCGAGGCGCACCAGCTCACCGAGCGAACGGAAATCGAGCCGGGTGACGACGCCATTCCTCCCCATCTCACTGCGCAGTGTTTCATACCTGCTTTGCAACGTCACCTTTGCCGTCACCTGCTCGGCCGGTTTCGCGGGAGCCACGAGAGTTTTGGGCGCACCCGAATGGCTTCCATTTTCTCCGTGCTCTCCATTGACTCGCAACTTGGCCAGCATTTGGCGCAGCTTTTGAAAATTCGTGTGCTGTGATTCGCCAATCCCACCATGCGGTTCGCTGTCCGGTTCCGGTTTGTCGTCATCCGGCAGAAAAGATTCCGGGGCCAGTCCGGCGGGTGGAAAAACATCCTGCGTTGCGGGTTCCGGATGCGTGAGGTCGAGAAAATTCCCACCCGAGTCGCGCTCCAGAGCCTCGGCCAGTTTGTGCAAATCTTCGGGCGCGGCGTCCGCTGCGGACGCTTGCGCAACTGATGGGGGTTCGATCGCTGCGTTGCCTGATTGCACAAATATTCTCCATTGCGCCGCCGCATGTCGCAGCAACCCGCGAGCCGAAACACTGCCGACGGGCCGACCAAGGAAAAAGCGCTCCAGATCAAGGAACTTCAGGAAAGCTTGCGTCTCAGTTTCATTGACGCCGAAGTTGCGCAAACGCAGTGCCACGAGCGATTCCGCCTCCGGGGCATTGAGGCCGCGAAGCGAAACGCTGCGCGCATTGAGCCGGTCTTCCAGCGCGCTCGGAAGCTGGGTGCCGAACGTGGTCTCCCATAAATCCTGGTTCATGCTCAACACCACATGCACACCGGGCAGCGCGGACAGCGCCAGTGCCATGCGCGCCAGCGCCACGCCTGACTCAGGATGCCGGTAGAATCCGTCCATGTGATCCGCCACCAGCACCAGCGGTTTCCAGACCGTCGCCAGCTTTAAAAAACGCGGCACTTGATTGATCGCATCTTGCCCGGCGAGATGCTTGAGCATTTCCAGCGATGCGGCACCGGGTTTTTCCACATACTCGAACATCGCGCGAATCCAGGCTTCCGAATGCGCGAGGTCATCCACATTGCTGATGGACGCGAGCGGCTTGCTCAGTTGATCGAAGTGTTTGCGAAACCACGCTCCGATCACATGCGCGGAACCGCTTTCATTGAAAAGCTCCAGTGGATCCTGAGAAAGCACGTGCAAGGCCTGTGCGGGGTCGGTGCTCGGAATGCGCCCGGTTTGAATCAGTCTGCGCAAGAGCAGCGCGTTCACTCCGCCGCACAATTGTTGCATCACGCTGAAGAGTCCGCCGCTGCCCGCCAAATCATCGATGATACCGCGACCCGTGCCTTCCCATGTCGCGCCTTCCGCATCCTGCCACGGCAGCGATACCACGATGGCTTCGTCTTTCATCATCGCCGCCACACGCCCCAGCAAATGCGTCTTCCCATGCCCGGCGCGCGGGGCATTGAGCAAAAGAATACGTTCGCCATTATGCAGCGCCTGCAATTCTTCAAGCGCGCGCTCATGCAATTTCACATGACCCGTGCTCACCGCATCATGCCACGTCTCGCAGATGTCATGACCGAACGGCTGCATCGCGCCCAATTCGGCAAGTCGCCGGGCCGCTGCGTTGCTGCCGACAGGTTGGTAAGGTGGTGGTTGATCCATTGAACGAGCTGCGCTTAAAATGATGAACTGCGAGTTTTGAAGCCACCCACAGCGTTATGTTCATTAAAAGCATCCTCTGGTTTTCACACAAGTCTGAACTTACCAGAAATGCTAGAAAGTGTTTTATGGATGTTGATGTTTTAGCATGGCCATAAATCTGAGCTTCTTCAGCATCGATAAACAATACTGCTGGGAAATTGTATGCAGCATTGGTTGTTCCATGACGCGCATTCCTTTTCACTTTCGCTAACGGCAGTGTCAGTTACATTGTCAGTTCCATGCATCTGGAACTGAACAACACCCACCTTTACGCACTCGGCATCGGCTTTATCTTAGGCCTCCTGCTGCTTTTCTTATCCATGCGCAGCCATTGGAGAACGAGCGGAGAATTCCGACGCTACAAAAAAATGATCAGCGACAAGCTCGAACTTGAGCAGAGGCAGATCAATGAT
>JAYVOH010000294.1:0-8588 GCA_043758025.1 Verrucomicrobiota bacterium | reverse complement strand
GTGTCGCAGTTGCTCAACCCCTCGCTACAAGCTTTTATCGCTCCGCGATGATTATGTTGCCCCGTGTTATTTTGCTGATACATGCTTCCAATTGGTATTACAACTGTCCCGTTCACAGGGGCAGGCCACTGGCCGGAGCTTGCTGCGGGACGGACACTGGCCACTCACCAAAGCAATTTGCGAGCAGGCAAGCGGATGGCGTTGTGCTCCTGCTGCACGATCTGGCCATCGGACAGATAGAGCACACGGTCAGCCATCTTGGCCATCGCAGCATTGTGAGTGATGATGACGGCTAGGGTGCCCAGCTCGCGATTAATTTGCTCGATTGCTTCCAGAACTGTGATGCCGGTGGTGATGTCGAGCGCACCAGTCGGTTCGTCACAAAGCAAAACCTCGGGGCGCTTGGCGATGGCGCGCGCGATGGCCACACGCTGCTGCTCGCCGCCGGAAAGTTGCGAGGGAAAATGATCCATGCGCGGGGCGAGTCCGACAATGTCCAGCGCTTCCTCCGGCGACATGGGATCGCGCGAGATGTCGGTGATGAGCGCCACATTTTCGCGCGCGGTCAGACTTGGGATTAAATTGTAAAACTGGAAGACGAAACCCACGCAGTTGCGGCGAAAGAGGGTCAGTTTTTTTTCATCCGCTCCCGTGAGCGGCCAGCCTTTGTATTGCAAGGTGCCGGCGGTGGGCACGTCCAGACCGCCCAAAATGTTGAGCAACGTGGACTTGCCGCTACCTGAAGGACCGAGCAGCACCACCATTTCTCCCGAATAGAAATCAATGTCCACGCTCTGCAAAGCCACCACCTCCACTTCACCGGTGTGATAGACTTTTCGAAGCCCACGCGCCCCAAAAACGGGAGACGGGGTGGCTGCGGCTGTCGTTTCTTCTGATGTCATAGCGCGCGCGTATGTAGCAGCCGGGCGGCGAGATTGCATCTAACAAAATCACAACCAAGTCATGTCCGACAAAATGCTCCACGACCCGGGAAAGACACCAAAAATTATTGAACATCAATCGAAGTTAGCCATCTAACAATACATAGATAACACGAATTATATTGATTTTTATAGTATTTATAGTATTATTATGACATGTCCATTTCACAGTCAGAAGCGCTTTCGCTTCAACTTTGCAGCCCATCGCTCCAATCACAAAATCGGATCTGTCAGCAATTGGCCGGTATAGAAATTTCTCTCATGGAAGCCCGCAGCAAAGTCGTAAGTGTTCTGGATCGCGAGATTTCAGAAGTGCGTGCCTTGAAAAAAATGATGGCCACTCACGACGGGTCTTATGCCATCCCGTCAATCAAATCAGCCGAGTCCTGTGCTCCGGTCAAAACGCAACAGAATTGCACCCATCCAATGCCTCTGCCTGACAATGTGGTCGCGATCAGTCGTGAGTTTTTCACCGCTACCGAACCCAAGCCCATGGAGATGGCTCTCGACCCGGAATTGGAGCGGGCCACCATTGAAGAATTGAACGCTGCGCTAGCCGCTGCCTTCAGTCACATTTCCGCGCGCTGAGCCGGGCGCGTTTCCGCACCACAACGCAACGCGGCGGCGCTCCTTCAAGGTTGAGAAAGGCGATCTTCTGCGCCTCGAATGAATCCGGCGGCAACTGAGCGGCCCATTTTTCCACAGCAGCTGCTTCCGTGTCGCCACCCGCGTGCCCGGGGTAGCACACCACGGTGATCACACCGTATTCAGCGAGCCACTCGGTCGCAGTTCGCAAGGCTGACAATGTTGTTTCCGTCGCGGTGAATTTCGTTTTGTCCCCACTCGGCAGATAACCCAGATTAAACATGAAGGCGCGAATCCCACCGCGCAGCTCGGCTGGCAAGTTACGGTCAATGGTTTCATGCCCCGCGTGTATCAATGTGACGCAGCTTGGATCGGTGATGCAGGCCGCGTGAGTCGCGATTTTTTTTCGAGTCTGCTCGAGCGCCTCGCTCTGCACGTCGAATGCAAAAACGCGTCCGCCGGGCAGGACGTGACACATGAGAAACAACGTATCGTTTCCATTGCCCGCAGTAGCATCCACCACCACATCGCCCACTTTCAATCGTGGCGAAAGCAACGCATGAGACCAGCGCACACCCGTGGGCAGCGACTCCTCAAAACGTGTGCCGTGCGAAAGTGTGTTGATGTCTGCGGGATCAATCATTGGCGCGCACATCCACGTCTGACTCGAGAGGTTTGTCATCCAGAAGATGTGACACGAGCATACTGGCGAAAAAAGGCGCGCGCAGCACGCCCTTGGAGCCGAGGCCGTTGAACACGCACACTCTAGGATACGCCGGGTGCCGACCGAGCAAAAGCTGGCGATGTTTGATGATCGGACGAAGGCCTGCCTGTGTCTCGCCGATTTCAAAAGGCACCCGAAGAATCTGCGAGAGTTTCCCGTGCAAGTCGGCGATGGAAGTTTCCATCGAAGTCGATAAATCGAACTCATAGGTCGATCCTGCACGCCAGTGGTCCGACGTGCGTGGCAGCAGCCAACAGCCGCGATTGATGATGCGGTGTTCCGGCAAATTGACCTTGAGCGAAGCAATCACACCGCGCGCGCAATCAAATTTCAGCCACGGAAAATAGCGCGAGCCGTTCCGTTGTTCCGACCCGCGGCAGCTTACAACATGGCTGAAATCTTCGCCTTGCCAGCGAACGCCATGATCCGATGCATCAACTTCTTCTTCGGCAATGAAGCCCTGCCTCCAGGCACCGATTTTCTCGAAGAACGCGCGGCTAGCTTCCAGATACGCGGACGTGTCGAGCCAACCGGCATGACGTTGGACAAATCCGCCGAACTCCGAATGCACAATCGCTGGGTCCACCAGAGGAGCATTGGCATCGACCCACTGTTCGATCCCAGGCTCGCCCGCGCGCCCGCGCCACCATTCCACTTCACGTGCTTCCTTGAACAAGCGGACCAGCGGACGCTCATGATAAAACTCATCACCGAGAAGTTTTTCCACCCTTCGGTAAAGCGCGAGCGCCACCGGCAGCAGTTCTTCCACGCGCCAACTTGGTTTCACCCGCTTGCCAGTGATCGGTGTCACCAGGCCCGCAGCGATTTTGGAACAAGTGCCAGCCACATTAGGATCAATGATCACAAATGGAACGCAGCGTTGATGCAAGGCCCAGCCCAGAGCCGTGCCCGCGAGCCCGCCGCCGACGATGAGAATGGAAGGGATCGCCATTTGTATTCGTATCAGCCGACGGAAGGAAGCTCAATTGAATTCAGTCGAAGCTCCTTCAATCAGCAGGCGCTTGGTTTGAAGTTGCGTGAGCCTTCGCATTATCAAATCAATCGGCAGCAATTCGCCTTCGTCAGTCACGACGACATTCACGGGGCGGACGTTAAAGATGCCCGCACCATGGCCTGCGAAGGCCCATGCATCGGGATGTGACAGCGGGATGTGACATCGGGATGTGAAGGGATTCTGGTGAAGGGATTCTGGACAATGAGAGTGGAAATTGTTTCTGCTGGGAACTTGCAACGATAGAATAAGTCACATTTTACCTGCCCCTTAGCGTCCATAAGAATCGGAATCGTCACTATGAAGGATGGATTCGAGTCCGGCGACGTCGCGCAAATCCTGCTCTCGTCCTGCAGTGCGTTTGGCGGTGATAAGATCGGCCAGGGATATGAAGGGCACCCGCAAACATCCAAATCGGCGCTCTTTCGAGCGGCATAGGCTGGGGTGAACTCAAAGCCGGGGATGGAGGTGAGAAAATCCACACGGCAAGGAGGCAGGCCGATCTGGAACATCGTGCGCTCAGTGGTGAAGTGATCCAGGGTCATGCCTTCGACCCAACCGCCAAAGCGAAGCAGTGCCTCGCGCAGACGAAGGGCGTTCTCCGCTGAGGGCATGATCCAAAGATCAATATCCTTGGTGTAACGCGGCTCAGAATAATGGATGTAGGCATAACCACCGACAACGAGGCAGCTAACCTGGCAGTCGTTCAAGATGGTGAGCAGATCTTTGAAGTCGGAGTTCATGAGCGGGACGACGCTTAATGAGCCAGGCGGTCTCCACCAGCTCCCAAGCCGCTGCAAAGCGGGCGGCGGGCGGCTGCGACTGCCAGAAGTGGATATCAAATTCACGGTCTGCCTGCTCCAGTGGCACTGCGCGCCAGGTGACGGTGCCACGAGCGCCTTGAGCGCCTTGAGCGGTGTGGATCGCAGTGGAGGAGTTTGGCTGAGCATTCATGGATAGCAAAATTATCTCACTGGCCACTGAATTAGTGCGCTCACATCCCCATGATCTGATAGCCGCCGTCCACGTAGAGCACCTGGCCCGTGATCGCCGCAGCGCCCTCGCTGGCGAGGAAAACGCCCGTCGCGCCCAATTCAGAAGGCTCGCAACTGCGGCCCAGCGGCGCATGGGCATCGTAATGCTTGAGCATCTGGCCGAAGCCTGCGATGCCGCGTGCGGCCAGTGTATTCACCGGACCGGCACTAATGCAGTTCACACGAATTTTCTTTTTGCCGAGATCGTAAGCCAGATATCGCGTGCTCGCTTCGAGCGACGCCTTTGCCACGCCCATGACGTTGTAATGCGGCACCACTTTCTCCGCACCATAATAACTCATGGCGATGATGCTGCCGCCGTCCGTCATCAATGGCGCAGCCTTGCGCGAGAGATGCACCAGCGAGTAGGCGCTGATGTTGTGCGCGATGAGATAGGCCTCACGGGTGGTGTTAATGAAGTCGCCTTCAAGTGCTTCCTTGGGGGCAAAGGCGACACTGTGGAGCAGCAGATCCACTTTCGGGGTGATGCCTGCGACCTTTTCATAGAACGCATCCACTTCTTCATCCTTGGAAACGTCGCAAGGAAACAAAGGTGTATCGGCGCCGAAGGTGCTGGCCAGCTCCTCGACGTTGTCCTTCAGGCGCTCCCCCTGGAAATTGAAAATGAGTCTTGCGCCCGCCGCGCGCCAGGCTTGGGCAATGGCCCACGCGATGCTGCGTTTGTTGGCGACTCCGAAGACGAGTCCGACTTTTCCTTCGAGTGGTTTGGCGTTCATAGAGCCATTTGCATAGGCGCGGAATCAAGGAAAGGCAAGCGGCCTGAATGGTTCCGGTAGCCGCTGGTGTGAATCAAGCAATCAGTTGCAGTGATCGGTTTTGACGGAATAGACTAAGCTTTGATGCAAGAGTCCGGCCTGCTCCGATTCGCGATGGCAGCATTTTTGCTGACAGACGTTTCCTCGGCGCGCGCCATCGATCCCGCCGTGGCCGGGGTCATTTTTCAAAATGCCTGCGCGCAATGTCACGGCGCAAAGGGGGAGGGGAACGCGCAGATCAAAGCACCGTCCATCGCCAGCCTGCCCGCATGGTATGTTCGCGCACAATTGGAGAACTTTCGCGCTGACCGGCGTGGGGCGCATCCGCAAGATGCCGAGGGTCAGCTCATGCGCGCGATCAGCAAGGTGCTCAATGATGAGCAGGTCAACGCCGTAGCGGAGTTCATCGGCAAACTGCCGCGCGTCATGCCGCAGCCCACGATCAAGGCGGACGTGGCTGCGGGCCGTCAGCTTTATGAAGAACGCTGCATGGAATGCCATCGCTTCAATGGCGAGGGCGAGCTCGTTTTCGGTGCCGCGCCGTTAGTGGGTTTGCCGGACTGGTATCTGGCGGGGCAGTTGCGGAAATATCGTGATCGAGTCCGGGGTGTGCAAAAAGACGACGCCAACGGACAGAAAATGGCGTGGGCCGCGCAGTTCATCGAGACCGAGGAACTGCTGCAATCCGTGTCCGCTTATCTGATGACGCTTCAGAAGGAGAAGCCGCCGGAGCAGTTCGATTTTGGCAAGTGAGGCGCAGGGCATCACCTGTAAAAGGCGAGCCTGTTTGCAGCGGTTTATTTCCAAATGCAATGACAACATCCAAGTGGAGAAGAAAGGCGAGCTAGCCGAAAAAATCGAAAAATGACGAAATGGTTTTGGATTCAACACTCAATCCTTTTTTGCCCTTTTCCATTTTTTCGGCCAAAGTTTGTGTGCTGATAAGCTTCCTCATTCCTGTGGCAAAAGGCTTTGCAGCAAAGGAAGCAATCCGCGTGTGTCACCGAGCACATGCGCTGCGGTTACAGATTCCGGTTTCTCACCTTGAATGCGAATGGTGCGGGGAATGCCGGCATTGAGCGCCATCTGGATGTCCCGGTCGTGGTCCCCGATGAGCCATGACCTTTCCAGATCGAGATCATGTTCGCGCACGGCTTGAAAAATCATTTCCGGCGACGGCTTGCGGCAAGTGCAATGCGGGTCGTCCGCGAGACAGGTGCAGGCATAGATCGCATCAAAGGCCGCATCGTGTCGCGCAAGTTCATATTGCATCGCGACATGAATTTCATCCAGCGCCGCCTGCGTCATCAGCCCCTTGCCCACGCCTTGCTGGCTGGTGACGAGGATGAGCGCGAAGCCGCATGACTTCAGAAACGCGAGAGCGTCGATGATGCCGTCGTTGAAATGAAAATCCTCGCGCCGGAGCACATAGCCCGTGCCGGGCGAGCGGTTCACGACTCCATCGCGATCAAAGAAAAAGGCGGGTTTCACGACAACCGTTTGCGAAGAGTTTCGGGGTTTCGACGCTCGTGAAACACGGCGATGATGCTGACAGAATCTAAAAAGACGAGAAAATGTATTTCGTAGGGAAACCGATCAAGTTTCAAACGCCGCGTTCCAGACCGGCTGAATCCACATCGCTCAGGATGCGACTGGATTTCATCAAACGCCATTTTGACGGAGTGAGTGAAGCGTTCGCCCAGACCGGGTGATTGATTTTCATACCATGCAATGGCTTCATCGAACTCTTTCTCAGCTGCCGGCGTGACGATCAGGCGGAAGCTCATATCTTCCAGCCCCATTTCCGCTCCCACTTCTGCTTCAGTTCCTCCCATGTGATCCCGTCCCCGGGATTCGCGCGGGCAGTTGCGATCCGCTGC
The DNA here is from genome assembly GCA_043758025.1 of Verrucomicrobiota bacterium. Taxonomy (GTDB): domain Bacteria; phylum Verrucomicrobiota; class Verrucomicrobiia; order Verrucomicrobiales; family Verrucomicrobiaceae; genus VFKE01. The sequence continues at coordinate 1,636 of JAYVOH010000294.1, read as the reverse complement.
CGCAACTCTTCGGCCTGCTCCTTCGTGAGATCGTCATCGTCTGGAAAGCCGATGCTTGCCCAAATACGCTCGCACAGAACCTCGCGTTCCCCCGGCGGGAGCTGAAGGGCCTGTTCTAGAACAGAATCGGCTGTCATGAGTAAGTCTTACACCTCGGGCAGGATGCTGGCAATGTTCACTTCTCCCACACCGGATAACCCTGAACGCAAAGGTTGTCGCCGATGGTTTCGTGCCAGACATCGGTGAGTTCTACGCTCATCGCGGACACTGGACAAGGTGCAAGAACCGTCATATACAATCTGGATATTTTTTAGGGAAACGCTGAACAAAGAGTAGAAGCGGCGAGGCGGCGCTTCTACTTCGGAATAAATCAATGCTGCCTTAGAGCAATTTTACTTGGAGTCAAAAGAATGATTTGGATCGCCCCATCAGAAAAAGATGCCGACAACGCCGCGCTCGAAAAACGTCTCTGGGACGCGGCCAACCAGCTTTGGGCCGGCGCGGGACTCAAGCAGTCCGAATACTCCGAGCCGGTCCTTGGCCTCATCTTCCTGCGCTTCGCCGAGGTCCGCTTCGCCGCGCAGCGCGCCACGCTCGAGAAAACCGGCACATCCTCCCGGCGCGGCAGCCGCGTGGACGAACCCCAAGCTTATCATGCCGACGGCATCCTCTACCTGCCGGAAGGGGCGCGCTTTGACCGGCTGCTGAACCTCTCCGAGGGCACCAGCATCGGTCAGGCGGTCAACGACGCCATGCGCTCCATCGAACGGGACAATCCCCACATCGCCGGCGTGCTCCCCAAGAGTTATCAGATTTTCGATTCCCGCCTGCTCGCCGAACTGCTCAAGACCATCTCCACCATCCCGGCCACGCTCGTAGGCGACGCCTTCGGGAAAATCTACGAATACTTCCTCGGCACGTTCGCCATGAGCGAAGGTCAGAAAGGCGGCGAGTTCTACACGCCTCCCAGCATCGTCAGTCTTCTGGTCGAAATCCTCGCCCCCTTTCACGGACGCATCCTCGACCTCGCCTGCGGTTCCGGCGGCATGTTCGTCCAGAGCGCCCGCTTCGTCAGCGCGCACCGGAAAAACCCGGCCAGCGAGCTTTCCATTCACGGCCAGGAGCGCGTGGACGCCACCGTGCGGCTCGCACGCATGAACCTCGCCGTGCATGGCTTGGAAGGCGAAATCAAACAGGGCAACGCCTATTACGAAGACCTTCACGATGCCGTCGGGCGGTTCGATTATCTCCTCGATAATCCGCCGTTCAACGTCAGCGCCGTGGACAAGGAACGCCTCGCCGCCGATGTCGGCCCTGGCCGCCGCTTCCCCTTCGGCCTGCCGCGCACCGACAACGCCAATTACCTCTGGATTCAGCTTTTCTATTCCTCGCTCAATGCCACGGGTCGCGCCGGGTTCGTCATGGCCAACTCGGCGTCCGATGCCCGCAGTTCCGAGCAGGAGATTCGCAAGCAGATCATCAACGCCCGCGCCGTGGATGTGATGGTCGCCGTCGGTCCGAACCTGTTCTACACCGTCACGCTTCCCTGCACCCTTTGGTTTTTTGATAAGGGCAAAGTAGCTCGACATTCCGATGTCGAGACTCAGGGATCGAAGAACTCGACATCGGAATGTCG
>JAYVOH010000293.1:0-8601 GCA_043758025.1 Verrucomicrobiota bacterium | reverse complement strand
CATAGAGGGTAAGTTTGGCCATGTCCGCCGCAGTTGAATACGGCGTGGTGCGGCTGTTCTCAAAGCCGTGCGGATTGGTGAAGCGCGTGCGGGACATGCCCTCGCGCGCGGCGAGCTTGTTCATCTGGCTGACGAACTCGGAGATGGGATCGCCACCTTTGCCGAGCCGTCGCAAGATGTCGCCGCCGACGAATTCCGCGAGTGAAGTGGCGGCGAGGTTGTCGCTGGTCATCATCGAGGCGTAGATCAAATCGCGCAGGGTGATCTGGTCGCCTGGCTGGAGGTTGAGTCCGTTGTAGCCAGAAATTTGGATGGCGTTCGGGGAGACGGTGGCCAGGGCATTGAGATTGACCTTGGTGATATCCGACCAGTCCAGCGCGACGAGAGCGGTGGCGATCTTTGCCAGTCCTCCGACGGGACGCTTGACTTCCATGCCGGAGGCGGCGTGGATTTTTTTATTATAGAGATCAACCGCGATCACACTGGTCTGGGCCGCAGCAGGGCGGGCTGAAAGAAAGGCTGCGGCAAATCCCAGCAGCAGTGTTTTGCGAAATAATGGAGCGGGTGTCGCAGGGTGCGAATCAAACATCGGACGCCGAGTCTAGCTTCCATGAGTGTTCGCGCAACTGAAACGTGGAAACTCACCTTCAATCCGCCTTTCCGCCGGGTCTTAGCGCCAGCGTAAACCAGCCCGCCATGAGGAGCAAGCCTCCGAATGGCGTGATCGCGCCGAACTGCTTGATGCCGGTGAAAGAATATAGATAAAGGCTGCCGCTGAAAACCAAGATTCCAGCAATCCAGAGGCGGACGGTCCACCGGAAGCGCGTATTGAGGCCCGTCAATGCCAGCCCCAAAAGCGCGACCGAGTGCGTGAGATGATATTGCGCAGCCGTGCGCCATACATCCTCCCGGTGAGCAGACTCCTGTTTGTCAGGCAGAGCATTCCATTTTTCCTTCAGGCCGTGGGCGCCGAATGCACCCAGTGAAATGGCCAGAAAACCAAGGCACGCGGCGATTTTCAGCAGGAAGGAATCATGTTTCATAACTGCATTTACCAAGCTGGCGGCGAAAAATCAAGACGCGACATCCGAGGTCCAAGGGGAAAAATATCGTGCAAGACGGCAAATTATGTGCTCCTTTTCCTTGTCACAACTACGACACTCGCCTATATAAAAGCCGACATCACTCCCACAACCTCAACAGTTCCACCGCATTGCGCCAAATGATGGTTCTTCATTCATTCTCCTCCCACCTTTCGTCAGGCCTCAGGAAATCCCTGCTTCTCCTGTTCGGATTATTCATCGCCACTGTCCCCTGCAGGGCGCAATCCAGTCCCGGTTCCGTGCTCGGTGCCTTGGCGAAAAACGTCAACATTGACGGATTGGAAACCAACTTCGACCCCGAAACGGGAGTAGCAACGGCTGTGGGCGAGGTTCACATCAAATACGACAACGTCGAAATCACCGCCGGCCGCGCTGAATACAACTCCAACACCAAGGACGTGATCGCTCACGAAAACGTGATGATCATCAAAGACGGGCAGATTTTCCGCGGTGAAACTGTTACCTACAACTTCGAGACCCAGGACCTGAAGGCCAACAACATCCGCAGCGGATTGCCCCCGGTCTTTTACAATACGGCGGACATGAAAACCAACTCCGGGGCCCTGAAGGGTGAATCCGGGGAGACAGCGCGCATTGATGGCGCTGGAACTTATTTCACCACGCATGACAGCAGCCATCCGAACTTCCACGTCACGGCCAAGTCACTGACCATCTATCCTGGTGACCGCATCATCATGCACAACGCGAAATTCTATGTGGGGAACCTGCCGATCTTCTGGCTCCCCCTCTACGTGCAGCCCCTAAATAATGAATTGGGCTATTTTTTCCAGCCCGGCTACGACAGCCTCTGGGGTACTTTCCTGCTCAATCAATACGGCGTCATGTATGGCGATCACACCCTTGCAAAATACCACCTTGATCTGCGCAGCACCCGCGGCGTTGCCGGTGGTGTGGACTTCAAATCCCTTCGTTACGCCAACAATGACAACTTTGGCAAACTCCTGCTCTACTACGCCTACGACAACAGCCCCGGAACCGGCACCGGTGGACGCAATCGCCGCGAACTGGCCCCCTCTAAAGATCGCTACCGCCTGTCCTTCCAGCACCGCATCTACCTGCCCGGCCCCAGCGAGAGCACTTGGTATCTCGACTTTAATCTGAACAAACTCAGCGATCGATTCATGCTGAAGGATTATTACTTCGCAGAGTCCCGTGTTAATCCTCAGCCCGATAACACCATCGCGCTCGTCAAACACAGCGATAATTTTGTGGCCATGCTCTGGACTCGCTTCCAGATGAACAATTTCGACCACACTGATGTTCGCCTCCCGGAACTTGCCATCGACTTCACCCGCCAGCCCCTCTGGCATACCGGCGTTTACTACCAGAGCGAATCCTCCCTCGGTTTTTATAAAGAAAAACTCTCCAACGCGGAAGCCAGCCTGCTCCAAGGCAAGATCAAAACCCAGCAGGACAACCTGTCAGGGTTCAATGGCGGCCTGACGTCAACCGTTCTGGGCTCATCCAGCGGTATCAACGAACTTGCAGGCACCACCTTTACCGACAACAACAGCAACTTCCATCGCAGCACTCCCAAACTCCTCACCACCCGCGATCAGGTGCAGCAGGACATTGCGAATCTTGAAGCAGAACTTTCCGACAAGAAATTCGCCCGTCTGCATTCCTATCACGAGTTTCTCTATCCGATGAGCTTCGGTGACGGGGGCTGGTTCAATGTTGTGCCCCGCCTCGGTGGCGGTGCCAGTGTCTATAATGATGTTTCCGGCGGACAGAAAGAATTCGGCCCCACCACCAAAGGCATATTCCAGGCCGGACTTGACGTTTCCGGAAAGTTCAGCCGCACTTGGGATGATGTCAAAAACCAGACCCTCGGTCTTGATGGCCTGCGTCATACCTTCATGCCCTATGTCAATTATTCCTATCTCAACTCCGACCCGCTCGTTGGCTTTCCGTCCATCGACCGCCTCAACCCTTCCACCCGCCCGCGTCCGATTGATGTTCCCCTGTTCACCGCAGTTGACGATTTGAACACTTGGAACGTTGCCCGAGTCGGCATGAGAAATACCCTTCAGACCAAGCGTGATGACGCAACCTACAACTGGATGGGGCTCAACACCTATGTGGACCTGTTCTTCCAGGATCCTGAGTTCGACCGGAAAGTCTCCAACCTCTACAATGATTTCTATTTCCGCCCGGTGCCATGGCTCTCGCTCAATATCGACAGCCAGTTGCCCATTGGAAGCAGTGACTATAACTTCACCGAGTTGAACACCTCTTTAAGCTGGATGCCCACCAAATCCTTTACCTGGAGTGTCGGACACAACTACCTGAACAAAAATCCGATCTTCGCGGACAGCAGCCTCATCTTCTCCCGCATTTATACGCGTCTGAACGAAAACTGGGGCTTTGCCATGAATCACATTTATGAAGCCACGGATCATACGCTGCAATACCAGAGCTACAGCGTAAGCCGAGACCTGACCAGTTGGGTCGTGTCTGTGGGCGGACTCGTTCGCAACAATGTCAATGCCCAAAAAGACTACGGCATCATTGTCAATTTCACACTGAAGGACTTCCCACAAGTCAGCCTTCCGCTCGATCTCGACCCCAATCCTACCGCTCGTGGCGGCAAAGGAGGTTGATCACTTCTCAGTATTTTTTAAAAGCCAGCGCTCCCAACCGGGCGCCGGCTTTTTTCTTGTCTGAAATCAACTATCGCACCATGCCTCGACGGCGTGCAAATAAGCAAGTCGTGCTTGAGCAAGCTGCAAAAAACGCTTTAGTCTGCCTCTTACTTTATTTACATGAAGATCACAATCATCGGCTCCGGCTATGTCGGACTCACCACAGGTGCCTGTTTCGCCGAGATCGGCCACCATGTTCTCTGCGTGGACAATGACGAATCCAAAATCCACAGCCTGCTGGCAGGGAAAATTCCCATCTACGAGCCGGGTCTCGAACCCATGGTGCGCAAAAACGTTGTCTCCAAGCGCCTCCAGTTCACCACCAGCACCGCCGATGGAGTCGATCACGGCGAAGTGATCTTCATTGCGGTGCCCACCCCGCCGCAGGAAGATGGAAGTGTTGACCTCAGTTTCATCGAAAAGGTCGCGCGTGAAATCGCCGTCTGCCTCGGCAGCTACCGCGTCATCGTGGACAAAAGCACCGTGCCCGTGAAAACCGGCGAGCGCGTCGCCCAGACCATCCGCCGCTATGCCAAGCCCGGTGTGGAATTCGATGTCATCAGCAATCCCGAGTTCCTCCGCGAAGGCAGCGCGGTGGATGACCTCATGAAACCCGACCGCATCGTCATTGGTGGCAACAGCGACCGCGCGCTGGCGGTGATGCAAAAAGTATATGAGCCTTTCGTGGCACCGGTTCTCGTCACCGACATCAACAGCGCCGAACTGATCAAGCACGCCGCCAACAGCTTCCTCGCGCTGAAAATCTCCTACATCAATGCCGTCGCGGAAATCTGCGAAGCTGCTGGTGCTGATGTCGAAAAAGTGGCCGAGGGCATCGGCATGGATCGTCGCATCGGACGCAGCTTCCTCAATGCCGGACTGGGCTATGGCGGCTCCTGCTTCCCTAAGGATATCGCCGCCTTCATTGCCATCGCCGACCAGCTCGGCACACCCTTTCATCTCTTGAAAGAGGTTCAAAAAGTAAATGCCCGTCAGGCCAGCCGGTTCCTCGATTCCATCCGCGAGGCGCTCTGGTTATTTAAAGAGAAAAAGATTGCCGTCTGGGGTCTCAGCTTCAAACCCAACACCGATGACGTCCGCTCCAGTGTGGCCGTTGACATCGTGGAGGCTCTCGTCAACGAAGGAGCTGAGGTCACCGCCTTTGATCCGAAGGCCATGGATAAATTCAAAACCCTGCCTTTTGCCTCAAAGGTCACACTCGCGGAAAGCCCGATCGAAGCAGCCCGCGGAGCAGAGGCGCTTATCATCGCGACCGAGTGGGACGAATTTGCCGGCGTGGATCTGACCGAGTTGCGTGACGCCATGCGCACGCCACTCATCTTCGATGGTCGCAACCTTCTCGATCCCAGCGTGGCCATCGCCTATGGCTTCCAATATCGGGGCATAGGCCGCGGCACACTCCCATCCGCTAATGGTTGACCGCAAATTTGTGCCCGATCATCCTCCAGCGAATGCGCGTCAACTGGCCCTCGACGCCTTGAATGAGTGGGCGGAAGGACAAGCCTTTGCCGCCGACATCGTGGGGTGCCTGGCCAATGAGCACCAACTGCCGCCACGTGACGCCGCGCTGTTGCAAAACCTGGTGTTCACTGTTCTGAGAAACCAGACCTTGCTCGACCACTGGATTTCACACCTTTGTGACAGCGCCCGTATCGAAGATCATGTGCGTTGGATTGTGCGGCTGGGCCTGACGCAACTGCTCATCCTCGATCTTCCGCCCTACGCTGCAGTCAATGAAACGGTCAAGCTCGCACCCCATGCCGGCGCGCTGGTAAATGCCATTCTGCGGCGCGCCCAACGCGAAAGCATTCAGTTGTTTGATGAAGTCGCCAACCTGCCACTGCATCTGCGTTTTTCCCACCCTGAATGGCTGGTGCAGCGCTGGCTTGATCAGTTCGGCCATGAGACCACGGCGCAATTGTGCGAATGGAACCAGCAGCCCGCGCGGGGTTTCATCCGCGTGAACCGCCTGCACCCGCAACTGCTGACAGAGTATGACCTGGGACAGTTCGAGCGGACAGACCGGAAGGATTTTTATCGGCCGGACATGCCGCCGCGCGAATGGCTGGCGCAAGGCCGATGCTATGCGCAAGATCCCAGCACCGCCATGGCTTGCGATCTGCTGGCACCGCAGCCGGGAGAGGTTGTGCTTGACGCCTGCGCCGCGCCCGGAGGAAAAACGGCACTACTCGCCCAGATGATGGAGAACAAGGGACGCATCATTGCCTCCGACTCCTCTGCCAAGCGCATGCCCCGGTTGCAGGAAAATCTCCGATGCATGAAAGTCGCCATCGCCCGCTCGTTTGAGCACGACTGGCTGCATCCGAAAGGCACGCCACCGTGGGGCGCGATGCACTTCGACCGCATCCTGGTTGATGCTCCATGCAGTAACACCGGGGTCATGCGCCGCCGCATTGATGTCCGCTGGCGTTTGCAACCGGCTGTCTTCCCGGAAATGGCCACCCAGCAGCAGCGCATCCTTGCTGCCGTGCTGCCGTTGCTCAAACCGGGCGGCACTTTGGTTTACAGCACTTGCAGCATCGACCCTGAAGAAAACGAATCCGTGGTGACAAATGCGTTGCAGAAGCACCACTCGTTCCAGCTTGTGGAATCAAAGGCCACCCTGCCGTGGCGCGATGGTGTGGATGGATCTTACGCAGCCAAAATCATCCGCAATGATTGAGGCGATTCCGCAGCAGCCGACATGAGGAAGCTCCATGCCGGCAGCTATCCAATGCCTGTAACAAACGAAAGCATCAATTCACCGGGACGACGACTGGCGCGAATCATCTGACGGAGCAGCGCCATCCTTCTGACCGCGAGGTCCGAGCCCAGGCCCGTCTTTTCTGAAATTTTCGCGCATCTTGGTAAACTCGGATTTGACGGTTGCTTGATACACCTCGCGAAGCTGCCCCCAGGTTTCCATCCTCTTCCCGGGCTCGGCCTGCTGAAGTTTTTTGACCGCCTCCGCTACCGCTGGCGATTGCATTACTTTCTCATGCATCCGGGACATCGGCGACTCTCGATGCTCGCCCGCCTGAGATTCCATTTTTAAACGCTGCAGAACCTTGCTGGCGAACTCGGGATCGCCCGGGTCGGGCATTTTGCCGGGCATTTCAGATCCATACTGTCCCATGGGAGGCTTCCGATTTTCGAGTAGTTTCACCACTTCGGGGTCAACTTCAGCCAGAACCTCGCGCAAGATTTTGCGATATTCCTCATTCGCTTTCATCAGGCGCTCACGAGCTTCCGTGACTTCCGGCTTTTTCCATGCTTTTTCAAATGCGGCACGCACCCGCTGCTTTTGATCCTCAGGCATGTCCTTGAAAATATCGAAACGCTCGCGGTCTTCGCGCGACATCATGCCATAACCGCCGGGCGAGCCAAACCCCGGATGCGGACCGCGTGAATGATCGCGCCTGTCCACCTTGTCTGTGGGTGAAGGCGGCTGGGGCGCGTCCTCTTGCGCGCGACCGCATGGCGGAAATGCCGTCAATATGACACCACAAAATACTGCCGCTGCTCTCATGCGTCTCATTTTCCATGCGCCATGATAAAACGCAATGCTGGATGTGCTGGGTATCGAATTCACAATTGATGAAAAACCCGCCGCCGGGAAAAGTTGCGGCGGAGGACATTGCGCCCGGCCCGATTCCTGCTCTAATTTGCACCATGCCCATCGCCACCCCCGCCCAATACCGCGCCATGATCGACGCCGCCCAGAAGGGCGATTACGCGTATCCCGCCATCAATGTCACATCCATCACGACCATCAACGGCGCGCTCAAAGCCTTTGCCGAGAGCAAATCCGACGGCATCATCCAGGTGAGCACCGGTGGTGGCGAATTCGCCTCCGGCACCGCAGTCAAAGACATGGCTCTTGGCGCAGTCGTTCTCGCCGAGGCCGCGCATATTCTTGCGGAAAAATACAATGTGCTCGTCGCTCTCCACACCGACCACTGCCAGCCAAAGAAAGTGGACACCTTCCTCAAGCCGCTCATCGCCGCCACTGCCAAGCGCCGGGCCGAAGGACGCGGAAATTTGTTCAACTCCCACATGCTCGATGCCTCCGAGTTGCCGCTGGCGGAAAACATGAAACTCTCCAAGGCGCTGCTCGAAGAATGCGCCAAGCACGAAATCATTCTCGAGGTCGAAGCCGGCGTCGTCGGTGGCGAAGAAGACGGCGTCGATCACGGCGACCTGCCGAATGAAAAACTCTACACCTCACCCGAGGACATGGTGGCGGTGCACGAAGCCTTGAATGGATTGGGTCGCTTCATGTTCGCCGCCACCTTCGGTAACGTGCATGGCAGCTACAAACCCGGCGCGGTGAAACTCAAGCCGACCATCCTGCGCGATGGTCAATCTGCGGTGGTCGCGAAGTATGGTGAGTCGGCCAAATTCGATCTCGTCTTCCACGGCGGATCAGGCACGCCACTCGAAGAAATCCGCGAGACGCTCGCTTACGGAGTCATCAAGATGAACATTGATACCGACACGCAGTATGCCTTCACCCGGCCCATCGCCGATCACATGTTCAAGAACTACGACGGCGTCCTCAAGATCGACGGCGAGATCGGCGACAAGAAACTCTACGATCCGCGCAACTACCTGAAGAAAGCCGAGCAAGGTCTCTGCGTGCGGCTCAAGCAAGCCTGTGACGACTTGCTCAGCACGGGCAAGACGCTGTTTGGGAAAGTCTGATTCCGCAGCTAGTGTAGTGCTCGCAAAATAGTATAACAAACTAGTTGCACTTGATGTGTTAAGGTGTGGGCATGCGTCATGCCGTATCCATTGAACTAAGTCCTGAG
>JAYVOH010000292.1:0-2968 GCA_043758025.1 Verrucomicrobiota bacterium | reverse complement strand
GGCTCGAACTATCCGGAATTCCCGGATAGTTGCCTCCCGACGCAGTTCTCCCTCGTCGAAAACGTTGACCAACTGCTCATTGATCGTTCGCACATCCTTTTCGAACAGCTCCGCGATGAGCGCCTGCGTCAGCCACAGCGTCTCGTTCTCAAACCGGCACTGCACGCGGGTGCGGCCATCCTCCGTCTGGTAGAGGATGATTTCGGAATTGGGCATTGCTTCATCGCTCATGATCGTGAAATTTTACAAGATGCGGGCAAAGTGGGCAGTCGTTAAGTATTGCTTAACCACTGAAGCCTCCTCCAACTCGTTGTCGCTGAAAAGGCGCTTCAGGTGCTGGTTGATGGCGGGAATGGGGACATCGTAAAGCGCCGCCATCATGTTCTGCGTCAGCCAGACGTTTTTATCTTCGTAACGCATTTCAACACTGGCCTCAGAGTCGCCTCCAGCCGCCACAAAGGTGAGGTATTCCGCCGCCGACGAGCGCACGAGGTAGACCTCGGTATTCTTTTTGGCACGACCGCCGGAAGTGGGTTTCTTTTTGCTCATAGGTTCAACGTTCTCCGGGTTGGAAATTTAGCTGTTCGGTTCGACTGAATCTGTCATCGGCTCTTCATGGCCTTTTCGTAGGCATCGTTCAGCCGCCGGGCCATCTGCTCCATTGCCGTCTGCGTTTCAGAAGCAAGATTACCGCCCTTGTCCGGATGATTCTCTTTCATGAGCCGCCGCCAGGCCTGACGAATTTCATCCTGGGATGCGGAGGCGCTGACTTGGAGCACTTCCCACCATCGCTCACTCACCGGAACTTGCTGCGACATTGGCGCTGATTTTTTATCAACTTCCGTTTCCAGCGACTGTCCCGCCTCGGCTTTCCCAGCTTTCCATTCATCACGCATCCGTCGGCTAAACCTGCCGGCAACACCAAAGGCAACGCCGATCCATGATTTGGCAGTTGGATTCGGCTTGGGCATGAAAATCTGTAACGCAGGTTTGGTTGTTCTCAAGTGTGAGCACTGCCGCAGGCTTGACGCGCAGCTTGAGATTCGCCGGGCCTGCACCATACTTCGCGTCCCATGGCATCTTTAAAACCCCAACGCATTCTCGTCACCGGCGGCGCTGGCTTCATCGGCTCCGCACTCATCTGGGCGCTTAACCAGCGCGGGCAGAAAAACATCCTCGTCACCGACGTGCTGCATACGGACGAGAAATGGAAGAACCTCGTCGCGTTGAAATATGCCGATTACATGGATGCGGGCAATTTGCTGGCGCGAGTCACGGACAAGCCGGATTCGCTCGGCAAGTTTGATGTCATTTATCATCTCGGTGCGAACTCCGCAACGACGGAGCGCGACGTCGGGCATCTGATGAAGAACAACTTTGAATACACCAAAACCCTCGCGCATTGGGCCATCGCCACCGCCGCCCGGTTTGTCTATGCTTCATCAGCGGCGACCTATGGTGATGGCGAGCAAGGCATGGACGACAAGACGGAGGACATCTCAAAACTCCGTCCGCTTAACATGTATGGCTACTCGAAGCATCTCTTCGATCTCTACGCCCAGCGCGCGGGCATTGCGAAGCGCATCGTGGGTTTGAAATACTTTAACGTCTATGGCCCAAACGAGAACCACAAGGGCGACATGCGCTCGGTGGTAAACAAGGCTTTCGACCAAATTCGCACGACGGGAAAAGTCCAGCTCTTCAAGAGCCATCGCCCTGATTACAAGGACGGCGAGCAGGAGCGTGATTTCCTCTATGTGAAGGATGCCGTGAACATGACGATATTCCTGGCCTCGCAACCGCTCGCGGGTGGTCTCTACAATCTCGGCTCTGGCGAAGCGCGCACCTGGCTCCAACTGGTGAACGCCATCTTCAGCTCGCTCGGGCTGCCGCCACAGATCGACTTCATCGACATGCCGGAGCAGCTTCGCGAGAAGTATCAGTATCACACCTGCGCGAATATTTCGAAACTCCGCGCTCTGGGCTATCAAGACGCAATCACGCCGCTTGATGACGCGGTGGCAGATTATGTGAAGAACTATCTGGCGAGCGGGAAGCTACTGGGAGATTGAATATCGAAAAAAGTAGCCCCAGAAAAGCTACACGCTGTTCCATTTTGTTGCTTGATGGTAATCGAATCAGTGATAGCCGTGAGGTTCCAGATAATGAAGTCACTGAAATGACACTTCACTACAAATTCAGCATATCACCAGTGCCTTGCCGTATATGGGCGACACTTGTTATGGTAGTGGCGCTTCCATCTGGACATCTCTTGGCCCAGACCGACAGAACTCCCTCTGAATCGACCGAAAGTCTTGCTCCCGAAAAGGACATTTTTGACCGTGAATGGCGCAAAACCGCCATTGATATCGATTATCTCAAGACACTCTCTCGTGATTACTCGCTTGATGCCGCCAGCATGCGCACTCGCGTTATGGCTTACTTCGACCAGGCAAAAAGCAACTCGGTGGCACCTCCCTTTGCCCTACAGACCGCGGGATACCAACCAGAATGCGCCGCTTTTGACTACATTCACGAAGCGCAAGACTGGCCCGGCATGTGCGCCCGGCTCCGGACGGTGCTGGCCGCGTGTGACGCGGAACTAGCCGGAGAAACGCGCCGCGCGAAGGGGCAGTTCTTCGATGGCTATCTGCTCAATGGAGACGAGCCTGAGGTAGATACGCCAAAAACCCGCAGCTACGTCGCCCGGCGCATTGTGCTGCAACTCTGCCTGCTGTTGAACGCGGGAAATTATCCGAATGACCGTGAATTCACCAAACGCTCCAACAGCTGGCTCACCCATCTGATACGGCGTGGCTGGTTGAGCGAACTGCTTGCCGCGCTCGAACTGCTCGCTGATAAATTTTCGGGTTCTTCAGGGAATCCTGTGGGTCAGCCCTGAGTGTCCCGTTTTCTTCAAGCATCCGCTCCACGCAAGTGAAAATGCGGCATAACTCGCTTCGCTCGG
>JAYVOH010000291.1:0-22230 GCA_043758025.1 Verrucomicrobiota bacterium | reverse complement strand
AGTAGCGCCACAATCGACGCTAAACTCAAAGTTCACGACGAGCGCAAATCCGAGAGATCGTCACTCTTTTGCATCAAGTCCGACAGGCTGCTAGACGGACTCTATAAATCTTGGTCCATGATCAGCGTTAGCTAGATCATCAATCGTGATGCATGTGATCGTCCGCGCCAGCACCCCCGACATCCACGTTGTCCACGTCCATTTGGCGCACCCGTTTGCGGTCGCGCGCCGCCTCGACCGACTTGCGCAATTGCTCGCGAATGATCTCGATGTCGCGCACCGCTTCGATGGACATCTCCGGATTGGCGGCGTCCGATGTGACGAGATGAAGATTGCCCAACCCGAGCATCCGCATGAGGAAAGGCTGGAGAACGGTGTAATCTCGCACCCGGTAAAGCTCCAGATTGTCGAGGCGACGGCTGAAGACACCGCTGCCCTTCATCAGCCGCTCCGTGGTCAGTTCATAAGTGGTGCATCGCGTCACCCAATAACGCCCCGCTGCCACAGCCAAGGGAGCCAAAAGCAGCCAGGCCAAAACCCCTTCCGACATGAAGGCGAGGACGATGCTGCCTATCGCAGCCAGAATGCAAACCAGATAAAACTGCCAATGAACCCATTGCGAAGTGCATCCCTTCCATACCGTGGTTTCAGAAGTTGTGGCGGGGGACTGGGGAATGATGTCAGACATGGCTGGAGAGATGTTTGTGCAATATCATAAGCCGAACACGCAAAACGCCAAGTGCGTTCTCATGAAGTGCCTCAGCCTTCCCAAATAAACTCAATGGGCATCTCTAGGTCCGCGCGCACGCTTTGATGCACGGGGCAGCCGTGCGCGGTTCTTTCCAGCAGTGGCCTCTCGGGATGATCGGGCGGGAGGGATAGCCAAATCTTCACCGGCAGCTTCACAATGCGCCGTGGTGAGTCAGTGCTCATGTGCTTTTCCACATGCGCGCGCATGGATTTGATCTCAATGCCTTTGCGCTGCGCGACAATGCCGATGGTCGTGAGGATGCATGTGGCCAGCGCGGTAGCGACGAGATCGGTGGGCGAGAAGGCCTCACCCTTGCCCATATTGTCGGCAGGCGCATCGGTAATAAGTTCGTTACTCGACGGTCCATGCACCGCGCGGCAGCGCAGTTGTCCTTCGTAGTTAGCAGTGATTTTGACCATAATTTTTATTCGTCAGTCTTTGTTTTTATCGTGATCAGTTTCATCCGGTTGATGCGGAGTATCCGCGGGCTTGGCGGGCTGTTCGCTCATCGGTTGCGTGCCGGCTGGGGGCGCTGCAGGCTTGGCTGGTTTGTGTTCCTCTTCATCATCGTCACCTGACCATGGATTGTAGCTGTCATTGTCCCAGTCATCGGTGGCCTCGGCAGCTTTATCATCTTCTTCCAGTTGCTTGTAATGCTCGGGATAAAGCGTGCGGTCGCGTTTGTCGAGCCACCAGGCCAGCCAGATGCAGATTTCGTAAAGCGCATACAACGGGCCGGCGATGAGGCCGAGGGTGAATACATCCGGCGATGGCGCAACCACGGCTGAAACGACGCAAATACCAATCGCAGCCCAACTGCGCGAACCTTTCATGACCTTGTAGCTGAGGATATCCAGCTTCACTAACGCCATGACCACGACAGGCAGTTCAAAGCACAGGCCAAAGATGAGCACGAACTGGCAGATGAACTTGGTGAACTCTTGAATGCCCCACATTGTCCCTTCTGAGGCTGCTCCCCCGCCTCCTGGGATGTCCGAGAGATGATTGTTAAAGTGATAAAAGAAATCGAGCGCCTTGGGAACGACGACAAAATAGGAAAACGCTGCACCAAGAAGGAACAGCCCGCCTCCAACCGCCAGTGCGGGAAACATGATCTTTTTTTCCGTGGTGCGCAGACCCGGCAGCACGAACTGCATGAGAAAATACAGCAGCAACGGACAGGCAATGACAATGCCACCCGCAATCGAAAGGTTCATGATGGCCATGAAACCCCCGATCGGATTCAACTGGGTGAACTTGATTTTGCCGTCCAGCCCCGCGAGATGGATTGGATAAGTGACGAGTCCCCAAAGGTGATCATAAAAAATGAAGGTGCCCAGGACAAAGACCGCCAGTGTCAGCGCCATGCGCACCAGCATGGTGCGCAAATCTTCCAGGTGTTCGAGAAACGGCTTCTCGACATCCCCCTGGCCAAGATCCCTGGAGACCTTTTCCCGAAGATTGACCACTTTTTTGAAAACCCAGTTCAGCATATTCTTGTAAAATTCATGTCAGGTTAGATCGCGTCCATCAAATGATGCCACGCGCCGTCATCCGCGCAAATAAAGCCAGCGTCAGCGCATCCTGCACCTCGTTCCGTGCGACCATATCCCGCAGTTCATCCGCTGTCACTTTACGCACCTCACCGATGTGCTCGCCGCCCACCGGTTGTGGCTGTCGGACGATATGCACCGGACGGGCGACAAAGAGATATACGTGCTCGCCAGTGAATCCTTGCGAGCCAAAAAACCAGCCCAGTGACGTCAGTTCGCCAGTCGGCGACAGTTCGCATCCAGCTTCCTCATCCATTTCCCGCAACGCAGTTTGAGCAATGGTTGCGCAAGAATGTTCATCATCAATCTGACCCGCAGGAAATTCCCACAAGGCCCGGCGAATAGGCAGGCGTTCCTGATGAATGAGAATGAAGCACCCGTCCTCCGTGATCGGAGCCACGGCCACGGCTGACTTGCGATAGGCCACCGTCCACGGCACCGGCGTATCCGGTCGCGCGGGAGTTATAAAGCTGCATTCCTCAATCTGCACATATGGCCCGTCATAAACCCGCCGACCCGGCAGCCTGCGCCAGCCATCGTGATCTTTGATCTCGCAGAGTTCGAAGTCGGGGATCGTCATGGATCAATCTTTCGACAGCTCCTTGCGCCAATGTTTCAACCGGGCGGAGACATTGGCCGGTGATGGCGCACCGGCAGACTTCCGCTTGGTGAGTGCCTTATCGATTTTCAAGACCGTCCCAACATCCTTGCCGAAGGCCTGGGAGAACTTGCGGTAGTCATCAACGCTGAAATCAGTAAGCGCGCGCTTTGTCTTCACGCTGTGGGCCACGATCTTTCCGATCACTTCATGCGCCTCACGAAATGGCACGCCGTGGTTCACGAGATAATCCGCGAGATCAGTCGCGAGCAGCATCGGATCAGAGGCAGCGGCTTGCGTTTTGGCGACGTTCACATCCATGCCGCGAATCATCTCGGCGAATACTTCCAGCGCGAGCTTGATCGTGTCCACGGAATCAAAGAGCGGTTCCTTGTCCTCCTGCAAGTCGCGGTTGTAAGTCATGGGCAGGCCCTTGAGCGTGGTGAGCAAGGTCATCAAGTTGCCCACCAGCCGCCCGGACTTGCCGCGGGTAAGTTCGGCGACATCGGGGTTTTTTTTCTGTGGCATCAGGCTGGAGCCGGTGGTGTGGGCGTCGCTCAGGGTGATAAAACCAAATTCCGCGCTGGCCCAGAGGACGATGTCTTCACTGAGCCGCGAGAGATGCACGCCGGTCAGCGCGATGACAAAAAGAAGTTCCGCAATGAAGTCGCGGTCACTCACGGCATCCATCGAGTTCTGCGAAACGCCGTCGAAGCCAAGCTCCTTCGCGACAAAGGAGCGGTCGAGAATGATTGTCGATCCCGCGATCGCGCCGGAGCCGAGCGGGAGCACGTTGAGCCGTTTGCGCGTGTCCGCGAGCCGGTCGGTATCACGCGCCAGCATCTCCACGTAGGCGAGCAGATGGTGCGCGAACAAAACAGGCTGCGCGCGCTGGAGGTGCGTGTAGCCGGGCATAACGATCGGCTCGTGATGCGTGGCGCACTCCACCAAGGCCCGCTGCATTTCGCGCGCGAGTTTGACGATGGAATCAATTTCATCGCGGCACCAGAGGCGCGTGTCGGTGGCGACCTGATCGTTGCGACTGCGCGCGGTGTGCAATTTGGCGCCCGGCGCGCCGATCCGCTGGGTGAGGGCGGATTCGATGTTCATGTGCACGTCTTCAAGTTCTTCGCGCCAGGTGAATTTCCCTGCGTCGATGTCCGACTTAATTTCGAGCAGACCGTTTTCGATCGCTTTGAATTCCTTCGCGATGAGGATGCCAGCCTTGGTCAAAGCCTTGGCGTGTGCAATGGATCCCCAGATGTCATGAGCGTAAAGCCGCCAGTCGAAGGACACAGATTCTCCGTAGCGCCGCACGAGCGCGCTGGTTGGTTTGGTGAAACGGCCTTTCCACATGGCGAGTGCGGAAACTAGCTGCGAAAAATCAAATTACAAAACACAAAGTATCTGTCCTTGGTAGTCAACTGCCGCATCATCGACTGCGGCACCGCACCGAGGCCCGCATCGACCCGCGTGTTGACAATCCACGCAGTCGGCTCCATTTTTGTGCTACAATGAAAACGGCCACCGTTCGAGATTTGAGAAACCGCTACACCAGTGTGCTCCGCTGGGTCAGCGCCGGTGAAGATGTGCTCATCACGCAGCGCGGCATTGTCATCGCAAGACTGAGCCCGGAAACCGCCCAATCGGCACAAATCGTGGACTGGGCTTCCAGTCCCGAAGTATTGCGGGATCGGAGCAGTGATCATGTTTTGAGCGCGGAGCAATCGGCTAAAATCCTCGCGGAAGCTGGTGGAAAATGGTAATCGCCTGCGATACCAGTTTTTTATTTTCGCTCTATGGAAGCGATGCGCATAGCTCAAAAGCAGTAGCGTGGGCTGCACAAAATACGAGAGCGCTTTATTTGAACAGTCTGACTCATTATGAGTTTGGGAACGCTGTGAAATTTTCAGAGTTCCGAAAGGTCATTCCGCCGGGATGCGCTGCTCAGTATTGGGCTGAATTCGAAGCTGCCATCGCCCAAGGCCGATTGATTGTCGCCACCTCCAATCTGGCTGACGTGGTAGATGAGGCCAAAAGGCTTTCCTCCACCCACACCCTTCACGGCGGGCATCGCGGCTTTGACATTCTCCATGTGGCAAGTGCTCTAAAAATGAAGGCGACACACTTCCTGACCTTTGACGAGAATCAGAAAAAACTCGCAGAGACTGAAGGGCTTGTGGTGCCAGTTTGACGGGCTGTGCTACCAGTTTTCTGTGCAAAGATTATTGCTGTGCACACAAAAACTGTCAAAAATTGCAGACTGCCCCCATACAGGACACAAGGATTGCGGCTTGTAGGCCCAATCTGGTGGATTTATATAGCGCGCGTGACGGATACTAACCCCACCACCCCGCGCAGACGCCGCTTCCGGCATCCCTACTTGTGGTTCCTCTTACTCCTCGCGGTCTCCGCCTGCGGGTGGGCGGGTTGGCGCGATTACGACAATCGCGCAGCCATTGAGGAGGCCGCTGCTGCGGGACTCAACTGGCAAGTCGTGCAAAAAACGCCTTTTGAAATCATTCGCAAAAACTGGCGCGCGGCATTCAGCGAGGAGACGTGGTGGGGAGGTAGTCAGCGCCTCGACGTCGGGGAAGGCCACGACCTAACCAGCCTCCGCCCGCTCCTCCTTCGCCTCCGCCCGACGTGGCTTAGTATTCGGGCTTGCGAAGATGCAAACTTGGACGCTCTCAAGGGACTGTCCAGCCTGCACTCGCTAAACCTCCACGGCTGTTCCGCCCTGCAAAATGTGCATGGCCTCAAGGGCCTGACCGGCTTGGAATGGGTTGAAGTCACTGACTCGCCAGCCCTGCAAAACATAGACGACCTCAAGGGGCTTTCTGGTCTGCGTCGGCTAGTCCTCACGGACTGCTCCGCACTAGAAAATGTGGACGTCCTTAAAAGCCTTCCCGACCTGCAAGAACTTACTCTCGAAGTCTGCCCCGCACTCCAAAACGTGGACGCCATCAAGGGACTCACCGGCCTGCAAAAGCTCAACCTGCGTGACATTTCCGCCATGCGAAATATGGACGCCCTCAAGGGTCGCTCCAGCCTGGAAGAGATCCGCCTTATAAACTGCATCGCCCTGCAAAATGTGGACAGCCTCGAAGGACTCTCCGGCCTGCAAAAGATCAACCTGCAAGGCTGCCCCGCCCTGCAAAATGTGGATGGCCTAAAGAGGCTCCCCGGCCTTTCATGGCTCGAACTAACAGGCTGCACCGTTCTGCAAAATGTGGACGGATTCGAGGAACTCCCAAACCTCCTATGGCTCGAACTGACAGACTGCACCGTTCTGCAAAACGTGCACGGCTTAAAGGATCTCTCTGGACTTCGACAGCTACATATCAATGACTGCCCGGCCCTGTTAAACTTAGATGGCATCAGGGGAATTGCGGGCCTAGAGGAGATCCACCTAAGTCACTGTAAGGCCCTCCAAAACGTGGATGCTATCAAAGGCATCTCTAACCTCCGACAGCTCTATATTAACGACTGCCCCGCGCTGCAAAGTGTGGATGGAATTAAGGGTCTCACCCGTCTGCAAGATATCTCCTTCAGACACTGCACGGCACTCCAAAACTTGGACGGCGTCAAGGGGATCTCCGGCTTGGAAACACTTGATCTTCAGGAGTGCCCCAATCTCTCATCAAAGACCGTGGCGGAATTGCGCGCCGCCTTACCCAATACCAGAATTTCTACTGACTGAACCCTTGGGCGCTTTGGTGTTTGGATTCGTGCGAGGGCTCGTTCAATGCACTGCGCCTTACCTTGTGCCAAGCGATTTGTGTTTCGCGTTTTGAAACCTGCATTGTCCTGTCCGCTCCAGTTCATCGCATTTGGCGACGATTCGGATGCTTTTGCTGGCGGGTGTGAAACCTAGACGGCGTGTGATGCAGTCTTCGAGCACGGCGATGTGCTCGTCCTCGAACTCGACGACGCGGTCGCAGTCGGTGCAAATGAGATGATTGTGCTCCGGCTTGTCGAGAAAGTTCGGGTCGTAGTAAGTCTGGTCGCGGCCCAGATCCACTTCGCGCAATAGCCCACAATTCACAAGAAGATTGAGGGTCCGGTAAACGGTGGCGCGTGAGATGCTGCGGTCGATCCGCCGCACCATTTCGTGCAGTTCATCGGCGTTGAAATGCTCGCGCGTGCCGAACGCGGCCTCGATGATGACATCACGCGGCTTGGTGCGGCGCAAGCCGCTGCTGGCCAGAAATAGATCAAGCTGTTGACGGACGGTTTCAGTCATCGGATGGCGGAATGTTCCAAGCCATCAGTCAAGAGTCAACGCCAACCTTGCGTGCCAGGCAGGGATCGGCGATTTATAAAAAATGCTTCACGCTCGACACTGCCGTCCAGTCCTTCTGATAATTTTCGCTCTTGCTGGCTGTGCGCCCAAAAAGGAGCCAGTGATCAAGCCATTTGACGCAGCCTTTGTTCGGTTGTCGGCGTGGGAAATCGCCGCCTTGCCGCTGGCCTCGCGTTTTGAATCTCCCGTCGGGAGCGAGCACGGGGCGCTGACTTATGATGCACAGCCGTTCCGCACCAAGAGGCATCTGGGCAGCGATTTGAATGGCGTGGGCGGCTGGAATTCGGATTTCGGCGATCCGGTTTTTGCCAGCGGCACGGGGCGCGTCATTTATGCCGGCATCCCCGCCGAGGGCTGGGGCAACATGGTCATTCTGGGGCACCGGGTGCCAGATGCCAGCGCGCCTCATGGCTGGCATGTTTATCAAACGGTGTATGCCCACATGGACAAAGTTTTGGTGCGCCACGGAGATGCCGTAAAGCGCGGCCAGCAGATCGGAACCGTGGGCACCGCACTGGGGCAGGACGGGAAACCCTACTTTACTCACCTGCATTTTGAAGTGCGGCAGAGCACATCGGTCTATCCTGGACTCGGCTACGCGGATGGGCCGTTGGACCGCGTGGCGCCGGATGGGTTCTTGCGCGAGCATTCAGCAATGGCAGAAGATTTGCTCAGCCCAACTCCATAACCCGCTTGCGGCGCGGTTGCGCTCCACGCCATCGCATCGTAGTCTTTATGCCCACGCACCGGCGTTGTCTGCGTTCAAATTTTATGTCCGATCAAGAAAATCCCTTCCAAGAAACGCTCATTCAGCGGCATCGAGCCGAGCCATGCACGATGGTGATTTTCGGCGCGACCGGCGACCTGACACATCGCAAGCTCATTCCGGCACTCTACAATCTGGCCGCAGGCGGCGATCTTCCACCGCACTTCAAGGTGGCAGGTTTTGCGCGTCGCGAAAAAACAGATGAAGGTTTCCTCGCCGAGTTGGAAGATTCCAATAAGAAAAACTCCAGACAGGGACATGACGCAACCTTGTGGGCCAGCTTCGGCCAAAACATTCACTATCATCAAAGCGAATTCCAAGACCTCGAGGGTTACAAGTCCCTGAAGGTCATGCTGGATGAATTCGACAAGCAACGTGGCGTGCCAGCGAATCGTCTTTTCTATCTCGCATCCGCCCCGGAATTTTTCGATCAGATCATGCTCAAGCTGCGCGAGAGCGGCCTGAACGAAGGCGCGGGCGGCAAGTGGGCGCGTGTCGTCTGTGAGAAGCCATTCGGCAAGGATCTCGCAACGGCGCGCCATCTCAATGAAGTGGTCAATGCCACGTTTCACGAGCGTGACACTTACCGCATCGACCATTATCTCGGCAAGGAAACGGCACAGAACATCATGGTGCTGCGTTTTGCCAACATCATGTTCGAGCCCAACTGGAACAGCCGTTACATCGACCACATACAAATCACCTGCTCGGAAAATCTCGGTATGGAAGGCGGGCGCGGCGGTTACTACGACACTGCGGGCGCGCTGCGCGACATGGTGCAGAATCATTTATTCCAGTTGCTCAGCCTCGTGGCCATGGAGCCTCCGACCGATCTCAGCGCGGATTCCGTGCGTGATGAAAAGGTCAAGGTCATCCGCTCGCTGCGCAAGTGGCGCGGGCCGGATGAGGTCGGGGCCAATGTCATCCGCGCGCAATATGTCGCCGGCAGCGTGGATGGTGTAGAGCGCGTTGGCTACCGGCAGGAGGATCGCGTGAACTCCCAGAGCATGACTGAGTGCTATGTGGCACTTCGTTTGTTTGTGGACACGTGGCGCTGGCAGGGCGTGCCGTTCTACATGCGTGTGGGCAAGCAACTGCCGAAGAAGGCGACGGAAATCTCCGTGCATTTCAAGTATCCGCCGCAAGCCCCCTTCCCCACCACCTTGCAGCGCGGCACGCGCAATGTGCTCGTCATCCGCATTCAGCCGGACGAAGGCATCTCGCTGCGGATGCTCTCGAAAATGCCCGGTGTGCAGCTCATCATGCAGCCCGTGAAGATGGACTTCCGTTACAGCACCAGTTTTGGCAAGGCCAGCCCTGAAGCTTACGAGCGTTTGCTGCTGGATGCCATGACCGGTGACGCCACGCTCTTCGCCCGTCGCGATGAAGTCGAAAACGCGTGGACTTTCATTGACGAAATCGAACACGCCTGGCACAACGAAGGCCCGCAACCGCCCATGTGTGAGTATCCCGCCGGTTCCTGGGGACCGAAGGAAGCGGATGATCTGCTCGCTGCCGATGGCCGCGTGTGGCGCAGGCTTTGATGATGGACAAGCCGAAACCGGAGTGAGATAATCCAACCATGAGCGCCCTGATCCCCAATCTGGAAAAAATGAGTGATAAAGAAAAGCTTCAGGCGATGGCGGAAATCAAGGAGTCATTGGGCGGCAACGACCGGGCGTTTGAAACGCCGCAGTGGCAGCTTGACCTCCTTCAGGAGCGGGAAAATCGCTACCGTGCGGGCCTTGAAGTGCCAGTTCCGTGGGAGGAGGCCAAGCGAAAACTCATGGCTCTTTGCGACAGATGACAGTGGTCATCCTGCCCTCGGCGAGCTTTGATCTGTCTCGCTTCGCTTATTCCATTTACTATTCCATCGAAAATGAATCCATCTTTGTCAGAGCCGTGGTTGACGGTCGGCGTGACCCGCGCTGGATTGCAGAAAAACTGAAAGGCATTTAGAATACCAATTCCCTTATGAGCGCCTTACTCGAAAATTCTCTCGCCATCCTCGGACAGGAAGTGCCGCTGGGCCAGGTGGACAAGGCTTTGAAAGAGCTTTGGGGCAAGGACGATGCGCGCACCCGCGCGTCGCTGATGAATTTTGCCATCTACAGCGAGGATGCCTCGACCGTTGAAAACAATACTTCACTGCTTGAGGAGATCACCCGGGAACACGCCTGCCGCGGGATGCTGCTGCTGGCGTTGCCCGGTGGCAAGCCCAGCTCGCGCGTTTGGATCACAGCCCATTGCCAGCTCCACGACGGACACAAATCCGTCTGCAGCGAGCAGGTTTCGTTCCTGCTGGAAGGTGGGAGCATGAACCAAGTCAGGAACATCGTCTTCGCGCATCTTGATTCCGATCTGCCTTTCGTTTGCTGGTGGCAGGGCGACCTCTCGGCCAATTTCTCGGAACGATTTTACAGCGTGATGGACATGCTGTTCATCGACAGTTCGAAGTGGAGCAATCCGGCGCGCGATTTCACGGCTCTGCAACACGCGCTCTCGCAATCCACCGCAAGGTTCCGCGTCTATGACCTGAGCTGGCTGCGCTCGCATCTTTTCCGCACCGCGCTCGCTTCATGTTTTCAGGATTCCATCGCGCTCGCAGAACTGCCCAGTTTACGGCGCATTGAGATCACCCATTCCACGGAGCACCGGCTCGCAGGATTGCTCATCGCTGCGTGGATTGCGGTGCGCTTGAAGTGCAAGCTGGACACGTCGGGAGGCATCAAACTGATCACTGCGGAAGGGAATGCCATCGTCGTGAGCTTCCGTGAAGGCGCATGTGATGAAGCCCTGCTGGGCATCGCGCTCGCATCGGATCGGGCCAGCTTCACCGTCTCGCGCACTTGCGGCGCGACTTATGTGTGCACGAAGGTCGTGATTTGCGATCATTCGCATGAAGAAATGTTGCCGGCGGATTTGGTGACGGATACGGCGCTCATCAGCGAACAACTCAGCCGCCTCGGAGGGCAGAGTTTGTATATCCAGATGGTGCCTATGCTGCGGGAGATGCTGTTAGTCCTGTGAAATGAAAAAGGCAGGCCGAAGCCTGCCTCTCGCATGTCAAAGCTAATTCCGCATGATCAAAATGGAATGTCGTCGTCTTCCAGCCCGTCGGTGATGGGCCCTTCGCTGAACTCAGAGGCGGGCTGCTCCTGACGTGAGGTTTGAGACTTCTGCGCCGGACGGGGGGCGGGGCGTGCTCCCCCGCCTTCTTCATCAACAGAACCTGCCGCACCCACGCCTTCGCGCTTACCGAGAAACTGGAAATTTTCGGCGACCACGCGAATTTTCGTGCGCTTTACTCCGGTCTGCTTGTCATCCCACTGATCCATTTGCAGGCGACCCTCGACAAAAACTGGCGCTCCTTTTTGCAGATATTTCCCGGCTATCTCTGCAAGCTTTGCCCAGACGACGATATCAACATAGGTGACCTCCTCACGTTTTTCACCGTTATCGGCGGTGAAAGAGCGGTTCACGGCGAGAGCGAGATCGCACACGGCGCTGCCCTTGGGCGTGTAGCGGACTTCGGGATCACGCGTGAGATTCCCGATGAGCATTACTTTGTTCAATGAAGCCATAGTGCAGGCAGGTTAGCGAACAGGCCGTGGTTTGGCGACTGATTTCTTTTGGGACGAAAAGATGCCCGAATCAGCGGCGCTGATAATACTGCTGGTAGATGTTTTCGTTGAGCTTGAGCTTTGCTTGGAGTTTATCCACCGTGGCGCTGTCACCTTCGAAAAGAAAGTTCACATATGTGCCATGTTCAACGTGGCGGGGGGCATACGGGAATTTTTTCTTTCCGAGGTTGTCCACCTGCTCGAGCTTCGCGCCATTTTGCTCGAAGTCGCGGGTAATCTGGCTGATGAGGGTTTCGACGCTGTCCTCTTTGCCTTTGGTATCGAGGACGATCATCGCTTCGTATTTGCGGTTCATGGTATTTTGCTGGGTTGCTTGACGGTTTCTTCTTTACGGTTGTATAGATTCATTGCGGTTTCAATGCCACATTTCATCGCCGAGTGCACTGCCTCTGTGGCGCGTTGGATAACTGAATGCACATGGGGCTTTTCGGCAGCAGTAAATTTGCCGAGAACGTGGCCAACCATGCGGTCTCCAGAAGGACGGCCCTCTGCATCAGCAATACCCAATTTGAGGCGGGGAAAATCTTCACCGCTTAGGTGCGAAATCAGGGAGCGAATTCCATTATGTCCTGCGGCAGAACCGTTCAAGCGGAAGCGCATCGTGCCCAGCGGCAGATCCACGTCATCATAAATTGCCAGGACCTCGCGGGGATCAATCTTGAAAAAGCGGCAGACAGCGGAGGCGGCTTCACCGCTGCAGTTCATGTAAGTGAGGGGCTTCAGCAGCCAGCCGGTGGCCAGCTTGGCGAGGGCACAATCCCAGCGTTTTTCAACGGTCCAGGAGACCGGCAATTGACTGGCGAGAGCGTCCACAACCATGAATCCAATATTGTGCCGCGTATCCTCGTAATCGCGTCCGGGATTGCCGAGTCCCACGATCAGGCGCGGAATCGCGACGGACGATGAGACAGCTTCGGACACATTCAGAGTTTGTGGGACGCGGGTTTATTTCTTGGCCGCTGCGGCACCTTTGGCGGGTGCGGCGGCCGGGGCGGCACCGGCTGCAGGAGCGGCAGCACCAGCAGCGGGGGTGGCGGCAGCAGCAGCGGCAGGTGCAACTTCCTCCGCCACCGTAGGCTCTTTCAAAACTGCAATGACGACGTGCGTGTCAATTTTCGTGCTAACGCCTTCAGGAAGCTTGAGGTCGCTGACGTGTTTCGACTGGTTGAGTTCAAGCGAGGCAACTTCCAGGGTGAGTTTCTCGGGAAGATCTTTCGGTAGGCAACGCACTTCAATCGAATGCATGATGTGCTCCAACATGCCGCCTTTTTTCTCGGCAATATCAACGCCCGTGAGAATGATAGCCACGTTGGCATGAATCACTTCGTCGGCAGCCACGGCATGAAAATCCACATGAAGGATGCCGCCACGGAGGTGGTCATGCTGAACTTCCTGCACCAATGCCAGTGAATCAGCTTTCTCCCCCTCGATTTTGAGATTGACGAGAATGTTGTCCGAGGCACTTGCGTCAAGGAGCTTGGTGAATGTCTTGGCATCAAGATCCAGATTGGTATTCTCGTGCTTCTTTCCGTAAATGACTGCGGGAATGCGTCCGGTTTTGCGCAGGCGTTTCACTGCGGCAGTGCCGGATACGGTGCGCGGAGTCGCGCTCAGTT
The DNA here is from genome assembly GCA_043758025.1 of Verrucomicrobiota bacterium. GTDB lineage: Bacteria > Verrucomicrobiota > Verrucomicrobiia > Verrucomicrobiales > Verrucomicrobiaceae > VFKE01. Next base: position 8,996 of record JAYVOH010000291.1, on the reverse strand, counting down.
CGAGAATTTTAGCCATGTTATGATAGGTCTGGTTTCGCTGTTTTCTGGGAAAAGGGCAAATAGAATACACCCCTACCCACGGATGTCAAACAGCGAAGTTACAGACTCATCGGAGTGAATGCGTTTGATGGCCTCTCCCATCAGTTCAGCAATGCTCAGGGCGGTCACTTTCGGGCCGCGAGCCTGGGGAACGCTGTCGGTGGCCAGAACTTCCATGATGGCTGATTCTGCCAGACGGTTCCGACCTTTTTCGCTGAGCACCGCGTGGGAGACGCCGGCGTAGATGTTCCTCGCGCCCCGCTCGCTCAGGAGCTTCGCCGCCGATGTGAGAGTGCCCGCGGATTCGGTCAAATCATCCACCAACAGCACGTTCTTGCCCTCCACATCTCCGATCACAGTCAGGGCCTCGACCTCATCGGCACTGATGCGATTCTTGGCCACGATGGCCAGCGGTGCTTTCAATGCACGGGCATAAGCGTGCGACATCTTGATGCCGCCTACGTCCGGGGATACGACTACGATGTCCTCCAGCCCACGATCCCGGATGGTCTTGATGAGCACGGGTGAAGCGTAGAGGTGATCTACGGGAATATCGAAGAAACCCTGAATCTGCTGGGCGTGCAAATCCATGGTGAGCACACGGTTCACACCCGCAGCGACCATGAGGTTCGCCACCAGCTTCGCCGTGATGGGCACACGCGGGCGGTCTTTGCGATCCTGACGCGCGTAACCGAAAAACGGCATCACCGCAGTGATGCGATGCGCACTTGCGCGCCGCACCGCATCCACCATGATGAGCAACTCCATCAGATTCTGATTCGCGGGCGGACAGGTGGGCTGGACAATGAAGACATCTCGGCCGCGGATGTTTTCATTGATCTGGACAAATGTTTCCTCATCCGGAAATGTCTCCAATGTCACCGAGCACAAGGGCACTCCGAGATGTTCGGCTATAGCCTTCGACAATGCCGGATGTGCCGACCCGCTTAAAATTTTTAACCCGTCATTCATGTTCCCCCAGTCAATCAAGAAAGCCGGGTAAATCAACCACCACGACAAAAAAGAAGGCGGACCCGTGTCCGCCTTCAGAAAATTCATGCATGCCCGCCACAGCTTTAGGGAGGGGTATCCCTGCCTTGTGAGTTGCGCAGCATCTCTTGATACAAATCGATCCACTCATTGGCATGGATTCCAGCCTTGGCTTCCGAGGCCCAAAGATAGGACTCCTCGGCCTCAGACCATTTTCCGAGGCGGTTCAAATGCTTGGCGAGCGCAAGCCGGGGCTGATAATATAAGGGCGCGGCGCGGCATGCCTCATCAATAAAAATTCGCGCTTCTGCATATCTTCCCAAGGCATCAAGTGCATCGGCTAATTCAAGATTTGGAGATATATCATAAGGATTGTGCAGGTGTGATTGCTCCAGATCATACGCCGCACTTTCGAGCAATACCCTGCCGATCTTCCATGGCCGTCCTTCAGCTTCCGACAACTGAAACTGACCGCGCTCATACCATGTCTGCGCATTGGCCGGATCAAGTTCCACCGCCAGGTTCAGCCACCTCATGCGTTCGATTTTTGTTTCCTCCTCGCCGTTCCTAACGATTGATCTCTCCACAAAATAATCAGCGCGCCCAATCATCCACGCTCCCCACATCAAGGCGGCGCCACAGCCCAGCATCGCCATCTTGCTCAATATCCGCACACCGGGAATTCGCCTCGGGCGACGGAGAGGCCGCTCAAAGCCAGGGTTCGCCAGCACGCCCAGTAAAATGGCTACGAAAAGCGCCACAGCGGGGACATGAAAATGAAACTCAAACACCGCGTGCACCAACGCCGCGACGATGGCTGCCATCGCCCCCACGGTCAGGCCCAGTCGCGTGCCGTTCAGCACTGCCGTTCTGGGAAAACGTTCTTTGGCAAACCAACTTAAATAACGCCAGCCGTTGCCCAGATGAACCGCGAAAACCAGAACCGCCAGCGCCAGCCCCACCCACCCGTAATCCGCCAAGGCCTGTAGCCACTCGTTGTGCGTGAACTGCGCGTCCCGCATCCAGGAAGGAGCATCATCGGGCCTGAGCCTGACGCAGCCTTCATAGAACATCCGCGCGCCCGCGCCGAACCACGGATGTTCCGCATGTTGCGCCAGCGCGGATCGCCAGATGAACAGGCGCGGATCGCCCTGAAAAAAATCCCCGTCAGCAAACCGGTTTTGTAGCCGGTCTTTCATCACCGCGCCCAAAACCAGGGAAGCTAGTCCCCCAGCCAGAACCATGCCCAGCGCGGCCTTCATCACCAGATGTGGATGCGCCCGTCGCAATACCATAAGGATCATCACGACCAGCGCCACGACGCCCGCGCCCAGTCCAATCATTGCCCCGCGACTTTCCGTCAGTGTGATACCAATGGCGGCGGCGATGGCAGCAAACGAATAGAGCAACCGTTTCACCGCACCACCCCGCCCGAAGCACGCCAGCCCCAGCATCAGCATAGCCATCATCGCCAGGAAAGCGGCGAGGTGGTTGGGATTGATGAACAGCCCGCCAATACGATGCTGCGCGCCCTCTCCGAATGTGCGCATGTAGTGCGGCACCAGATGAAATCCCCAATGCCCGGAAAAATGCACAAAGCCAACCGCGAGATTCGCCACCAGCAACACCGCAAGGAGGGCCACCATCCCCATCCGCCAGCGCGGATGACTCAACACCGTGGCTGCCAGAAAATACGCCACGCCACAGCCTAGCATCATAAACAAATCCTCCCGCGCCCAAGACAAGACCGGGGAGTTGATCTGCCGGACTAGAAAATATACCCCCAGCAATAACACGGTTGCCAGGCACCATTCGACCGGCGCATTTCTCACCCGCCAACGCCAGCGCACCGCGGCCAACACACCGGCCAGCCCAATCAATGCAGCCCCCGGCCAGAAGAACAAAAGCCTCGTCTCAGTGCCAAGCAGTCCAGTCAAGAGAAAGCCGGCCAGAAAACAAATCGCCAGCGCAGCCTTGATGAGCCTCGTCATAAAACCTGTCTCCAGAGCCATCACAGGCACCGCGCTCACCAAGCTCTTACCAGAGACCGGCCCGCCATCATCCATTTGCATTTCCTTCGTCTTCATGACGCGACACCACCCGTGGCGTGTTGATAGGCTTTTAACATCTCATTCACAGACCGATCCCAGTTCAATTCATTTTCCAGACGTTCACGTCCGATGCGCCCCATTCGCTCACGCGCCGCCGGGTCTTCCAGCAGTTCAAGAATTGCATCACCCAGTTTCTCCGCCGAATTCTCCATCACATATCGCGCGGCATCAGCGGCGGAAAACCGCCCTTCGCGGGTGCCGAACATCACTTGGGCCTTCCCAAAGGCCATGTATTCCAGCGTCTTGTTCATGGTGCAGTGATCGTTGTAGTCATTGATGGGATCACAGGCGACACCAATATCCATCGTCTTCAAAGCCGTAAACAAAAACTCATTCGATACCAGGCCCGGCATGTCCACATAGGCTTGTAAGTTATAAGTGTCTCTAAGCTTGATAAGTTCATGATACTCAGGCCCGGAACCCATCAAAAGGAACTGAACATCTTCACGTTTCTGCGTCCTCACAATGTGTCGCGCTGCATCTATGAGATGGTTCACGCCGTCAGCATTACCCATCACGCCCACATAACCAGCTAGGTATTTGCGGTCCTTTTTCAAACTCAAGTCTTCCGGTAGCGACGTGTTCAGCTTGTCCGGTGCCGTGCGCACCACGAATAAGTCTTCATTCTTCTTCTTTCCCCGCCGCTTCACCGTCGCCAGCACGCTTTGATTCGTCGCCATTACCGCATCTGCAAGCCATAGCGAGCAACGTTCTGCGAGACGAACGCACCAATAAAACAATCCGCGTCTCCCGAACTTGGCCTCGAACATCTCCGGCCACAGATCATGCACGTCGTAGATCACCTTCACGCCCGCGATTAGCTTGAACGGCAACGCAACGAGGAATAACAAATCCGGGGGATTGCATAAATGAATAACATCAAATCCCTTTCGTCTCCACGCCTTTATCGCGCACTTCAATTCGCCCCACAGTGCCGAGGCATACTCGCAAACAAATCCATCCAAACCTCTCGCCTCCCCGGTGATCCAATGGCGATAGATGGTGATGCCATCGAGCACCTCGAACGGTTCCGTGCAACCGAGCATCTGCGGGCAGATCACCGTCACCTCATTTCCCGCATCACGCAGCGCACAAGCTTCCTGCCAGACCCGTCGATCCAGTGGCACCGGGAGATTTTCTACGATGATGAGGATGCGTAAACTCACGGAACAATCGGTTCAGCCGATAGTGCGGGCGTTCGCCCCGAGAGCCGTTTGCCGAGACGCATGAAAGGCTTCTCAATCCAGATATGCACCGCCCATGCGCCGAGCAGGAGCATCGGCATCCCGATCGCCAGTAATATCAACAAGACTCCTCTTTGCCCCATGCCTGGATCCCACCAATTCAGGAATGAGATGATGGCGACAATGAACGGCCAATGCAGTAGATAAAGTGGATACGACAATGCGCCAAGCCATTGCGCCGGACGAACCCTCAGCAGTCCGCCCAGTAAATTCCCAACCTTAGGGAAAAAGCCCGCCCAGGCCCCGATGGCAACACTGAAGCCTATTGTCCAGATGCCGAATGAAATAGGTTTATTAATCAAAAATAATGAAAGCCCGATGCCGATGCCCACAATCATTATGCCATAACGGCGCGGCACATCCTCCCGCTGCTCGCACCACGCCGCGAACTCGGCGCATACGATCCCGATGAGAAACATCGGCAGCCAGCGCAGGAGGAATGCATTGTCAGGATTGGCCCATAAGCCCTTTGTGAAATGCCCTGACAACGCTACAGCTATCAGCACAGCTACACCCATCGACTTGCGCAACATCAACGCGATCAATGGTGCCGCCAAATAGAACTGCCACTCGAGACTGATACTCCATGCGGGCTTTAGCAGCGTGGTCGCTGCATAGTTTAAGGCCGATTTGGGCAACGTTCCATGCAACAGGGTTGCATGCCAAAAGGTATGAGCCATAGGATGGGCCGTCTGGTTTTCGCTGATCAATCCCATCCAGCTAATATAGTAGTCACCCTTCCAGGGCAGAGTCGCCACCAGATGCACCATGGCAGGCAGGAGCGCCAGACTCATCAACAAACATATGACATATACCGGATAGATTCGAAAAAACCTCCCGATCATGTAGCGTCCATAAGATTGCGGCTCACGACGCAGCAGAGTATGAATGGCGAACCCGCTCAGAATAATGAACGTCTCTACCGCTGCATCTGCCGCTGTAAACTCGGACCATATCTGCCCGAGCTTGCCATCCTTATTTAGCCGCCCGTAACCACACCAGCATAAGATGTGCGCCACGGCCACCCATAGCGCGAGCCAGCCGCGCAACCCGTCGAACTCAATATATCGTTTCTTCATAGTTTTATATTTCTTGGTTACCAGCACAAACCTTCATATTTCCAGGGCAAAGCCCTTAGCTCACTCCAGCCACTTACATCGATCAAGCTTTGCTCTGACCTCACCGAAGCGGCCAGCTCGCCAGGTCCCGCACATTTCTGGGCCGCCACGATGACCTCGCTATTCTCAATCACTTCACGCAAATCCGAGCGCAGCAACGATGCAAGGTGCGGCATTCGCCGTTGAATTTCATTCGCATTCGCGCCAATTAACCGCGCAAGATTCAGCTGCGGATCGTAAATGTGTAGCTCATAGCCGCGCCCCAACAAAGTCTCCGCGACCGCCACCATCGGGCTGCCGCGCAGGTCATCCGTGTCCGCCTTGAAGGCCAGCCCCAGCAGGCCTATGCGGTGCTTTTCCTTGCTGACGATCAACTTTATAAGTTGGTCGAGATGAGCCTGGTTGGTATCCAGTGTGCTTTCCAGCAGCGGCAGACTGACGCCTTCCATGCGCGCAAATGACTTCAATGCATTCACATCCTTGGGCAAACACGATCCGCCAAAGGGATTTCCCGGGCGCATGTATTGGCGGGAGATGTTCAGCTTCGTATCCGCACACACCACATCCATCACCCGCGCGCCGTCCTCCCCGAGATGCTTGCACAGGCGTCCGATCTCATTGGCAAATCCCACTTTGAGCGCATGGAAATAATTGCAGGAATATTTGATCATCTCCGCCCCTTCCCATGTGAGCACATTGGCTTTGCCACGGAGTATAAGCGACACCTCATCGCACTCCGTAATATTTCCATCAGGTGTGCCGATCACATTCAATGTCGGCTCGCGAAAATCCATCACCGCAGTCCCCTCTCGCAAAAACTCCGGACAACAATATGTCCGCACCAACTGCATGATTTGCGGTTCGGAAAAATACTCATCCACCATTGCCCGCGTGCTGCCCGGAAGCATCGTGCTCCGGAAGATTACCACATGCGGCTTGCCTTTCTTCATCACTGCCTCAGCAATCTGCTGTGAAACCTTGCGCACAAAATCGAGATTCAACCGCCCGGACTCCTGCGACGGAGTGCCCACGCAGATGATGCTCGCATCCGACGCCAGCACCGCCTCCGCTGCATCCATCGTCGCGCGCAACCGGCTCTCGCGCCGCGCCTTCTGCAAGAGCATATCCAGTTCCGGCTCGATGACCGGTGAAGCGCCTGCATTCAATGCCTCCACCTTTGCCTGCTGCACATCCACGCCGATGATGCAGTGGCCGAGTTCCGCGAGACAGCCCGCCGTTACCGCGCCGACGTAACCGAGACCAAAGATGGAGATGTTCATTCGCTGGGGAAATCCTGTTATTTGAGCCGCCGCCATCCAACGCTCATTTCGCCGGGCCCACTGACCTGAATAACCGTGCAATTTTCAGTGGAACAGAAAGCTCGCGACGACTTAATGGTTCTTAATTCAATTTGCGCGAGATCACTCTCCACGGTGAGCCGCCAGCGTTTGGTGCCTCGGCTGATCGATACATTTTTTTTATCTAAAATTTCTGCGTTGCACTCTGGAGCGAGGCACCAGCGCGCCTCTATCGGGCGCCTGGCTTCTGCGTAATCCCTGATTCCAAGGAAGTCCTCATCAAGCAGGTGAATGCCTCTTGTCACTGCCAGCGCTTCATGTTCAAAAAGGATGCGGATGTCATCGTCACTGAAGCAAGTCTTGGGCAACGCATGAGTGCCATTCCAAAGAAAAGTCCCCATCCGTTTGGGGGTCTTGAATCCCCCGGATGGTTGCGGCCCGTTGTGCGCATTCCATGAAGCAAGCTCGGCGCGCAGTTCTTTGGATGCAAAATATCCGCCCGTCCCAGGATCAATCACCAGCGCATGTTCCCCATCCCAGATGGAAACATGCAGCGCGTCGCAATGCCCGTGCGCAGCCATTTTTCCAAATCCGAGTGGCGACGCATCCACCCGGACTTTCCATCCATCGCGCTCAATGACCGCCATGCCGCTTTCCTTCGCGATCCACCATGTGGCACAGGTCTCAGACCTGTGAGTATTGCGGGCATGCTGCCCGCACTCATCATCCGCTCGCTTGGCAAAAAGCTCACCCAGCCAATACCTCAAGCTCGTGCAAGCATCATCGGGCAGAATGCCCGATGGACACACAGGCTGCAAGCCTGTGCCACACCCGGACATCCACGCGCACCACTCGGCCACGGCTTTCTCACGATCTGTTGTCATCGGCACGATCTGCGCATCATCATTATCACCATAGTCCCAAGGCTCTTGCGGATGGGACATGCGCACAAAGAACTCCGCTGCTCGTTGCAAACGCTCGGTCACGGGTCCGTCCACGACGTTCATCGCCCGACACGCGTGAAGCGCCATTACAAAGGCGAACAAATGATAGTGCAGTGCCTGCTCCCGGTTCCCGCCGTCTTCCGCGAATTGCGCGAGCACGCATTCCGCTACCTGTTCCCAAAGATTCTCTGCTGTGCCCGCAAGAGGTTCCATTTCCGGCCACCGCTTCACCGCCAGCAGCAGGCCAGTGAGTTCACCGAGACGATGATTGTTCGCCGATGAACCATAGGACAAATGGCGGCGCACCCACCACACATGCGCCGGAACGACTGCATCGCGCAGCGTGCCTTGCATCAATCCCATCTGCAAGGCCAACGCATCAAACCAGCAGAAGTTAATCAATCGCAATCCGCCTTCGAGCGCACTCGTCCAGTTGATGCCGCGTCCCACGGGATTCTTCTCCACCCAATCAGCGAGCCACGACTGCGCGCGCACAATCGCTTCCACATCATCATTCAACCATCCATGCATCGCGAGCCGCACCGGTTCGGCCCAGCGGTTGATTTCCCAGATCGCGCGCACATCCGCGCCATCCGGCAGCGATCGATGATTGAGCTTGCCGCTAACCGGCACGCTTACACCGCACATGTAATCGCAATGCCAGTCCGGCGAAGAAGAGACCTGCACTTCCTTCCAGCCGAACAACGACCATTTACCATCTAGCAACTTCGCCGCATCACCTGCGAGTGTTTGCTTCAGCAAGGCTGGCGCAGCCTCGCGCGACGGCAGCGAAGGACAATCCGCCGGCTCCTGCGTGAGACGCACATGTTTGCTCGCACCGAGCACAAAAGGTTCCGCGATGTGCTTCGCTTTCTCGACCACGCGATGCCACACCTCCACGACGCTCATCGCGCGGAACCGGTGCCAATACCAAAGTGCGTCGGCCATTTTATTGTGTGGCGTCCCCGTCAGGAGTCGAACCTGAATCAGCGGTTTAGGAAACCACCGTTCTATCCATTGAACTACGGGGACGATGGATCGCCAGCGAAGTTTGGCATGATTCGCCGAGTGTGCAAGCCGCTCACATGAGCGCGAAAGCAGGTATCCGGCGCTTCATGTGAAGTTATTGCGATACCAACGCCGGATAAACCAGCCTAGCAGCCTGTCGGACTTGATGCAAAAGAGTGACGATCTCTCGGATTTGCGCTCGTCGTGAACTTTGAGTTTAGCGTCGATTGTGGCGCTACTGGTT
>JAYVOH010000290.1:0-8621 GCA_043758025.1 Verrucomicrobiota bacterium | reverse complement strand
CGGTGTCTCAACGATAACGCGTCAACGCCTCCACAAACCGCTGGGCCAGTTCGGTGCGCGGGCTTTGGAAAAAATCCTTGGCCGTGGATGACTCGATGACCTTGCCGTGATCGAGAAACACCACCCAGTCCGCGACCTTGCGCGCGAAGGCAATCTCATGCGTGGAGAGCACAATGCGCTGACCGGCCTCGGCCAGTTCGCGAATCAGATCCAGGACATCCTGCGTCATCATCGGATCCAACGCCGAGGTCGGTTCGTCGAGCAGAAGCAACTTGGGCTGCGGCGCAATGGCCCGCGCCAGGGCGACGCGCTGTTGCTGCCCGCCGGAAAGTTCCGCAGGACGTTTACCCACATGCGGCCCCATGCCGAATCGCTCCAGCGTATCGAGCGCGGTGCGGCCGGCCTCGCCTTCACCGCGACCATGCACCGCGCGCAGCGGCAGCGCGACATTCTCCAGCGCGGTAAGATGCGGAAATAAATTGAAGCTCTGGAACACAAAGCCGTTCTCGCGTCGCTGGCGCAAAGTATCCGCCTCGCTCCACGCCAGCGCTTGGTCATCCAGCCGCACCTCCCCGCCATCCGGCACCAGCAGCGATCCGAGCACGCGCAGCAAAGTTGATTTGCCGCTGCCCGAAGGTCCCAGCAACACCACGCAGCCCGCATCATCCGGCGTGACGAATCCCGCGCCATGCAGCGCATGATGCGCCCCATAGCGTTTGTTCAAAGAACGGGCTTCAATTTTCATGCTCTGTTCTGTCTTCTAAATTCTCCATTCATCATCCATCACGTTTCATACTTGAACTTCGTTTCCAACCTGCGCGCCCACCATGAAAGCGGCAGCGTGATCGCCAGGTAAAGCAACGCCAGCGGAATATATCCTTCCAGCGCGGCATAGGTGTTCGAGTAAGCCGTGCGCATCCTTTGGGTTACTTCTTCAATGCTGATCACCGAGAGCAATGACGAGTCCTTCACCAGTGAAACCATCTGCCCCGCGGTGCCCGGCAGCGCGCGGCGCACCGCCTGCGGGAAGATCACATAACGCCAGGTCTGCAAGCGATTGAAACCGACCGCTTTCGCCGCTTCCACTTGTGATGCGCTGATGGATTCCCACGCGGCGCGGAAAATTTCCGCGAGATACGCGCCTTCAAAAAACGCGAGGATGACAATGCCGACGAACATCGAGGAATCGATGTGCAGCGCATTGGCCACGCCGTAGTAACCGATGAGCAACTGCACCAGCAGCGGCGTGCCGCGAATGACCTCCACGAAGCCGCGCGAGAACAACCGCACCGGCACGATGCGGCTGCGCTGCCCGGTCATCAGCAACAAACCGATGACCACGCTCAAGACCAGCGCGCCCATCGAGAGCAGCAGAGTCACGACCCAGCCGCGCATCACCAGCGCGCGGTATTCCCAGATGGCCGCCCAGTTCCACTCGTATTGGATCGCGTGAAATGTGCCATAGATGGCCGAGGCGCAAGCGAGGGCGAGCACCACGGCCCACGCGATTTCGATCTTGATGCTCCGGGAATTCATCGTGACATCAACCGGGCGGCCACCCGAGTTCACGGCCCGCGAGCAAGTGCACATGCATGTGCGGCACCGTCTCGCCCGCATCGCGACCATGATTGATGACCAGGCGGAAACCTTTCGAGCCGTCACTCACGCCAAGCTGCTGCGCAATTTTCCCGGCGGCGATCAGCAACGCGCCCAAGGTGCTTTGATCCGCAAGGGTCGCATCGCCCACGCGCGGGATCACCTTGCGCGGAATGATGAGCACATGCACGGGCGCCTGGGGGTTGTTGTCGTGGATGGCAAAGCAATCCGCGTCCTCGTAAATGATCTGGGCGGGAATTTCCCGGGCGATGATTTTTTCAAAGAGAGTCATGGGGTCTTCTTGAGTTTGACAGAATTAACGGAATTCAACTGAATTGATCCCCACTGAAATTTATTCTGTATAGTTCTGTTAATTCCGTCTCAACGATTCAGAGTTTCTTAAATAAATCCGGCTGCTTCACGTCGCGGGGCACGCGGGTGCCGAGTGATTTGATCTCGTCAATGAACTCGCCCAGCTCCTCGAACTCGCGATAGATGGAAGCGTAGCGCACGTAGGCAATGTGATCAATGGCCTCCAGATGCTGCATGACTTTCCCGCCGATGAGTTGCGCGGGAACTTCGCGATAACCCGCCGTGACCACTTCGGTAAGAATGCTGTCCGCCGCCTGCTCCAGGGTTTCGATGCCGATGGGTCGTTTGCCACAGGCCTTCTTCATGCTCTCGATCAGCTTCGCGCGATTCCACGGCTGGCGCGATTCATTGCGTTTCACCACCTGCACCTCCTCGTGCTCCACTTCCTCGTAGGTGGTAAAACGCTGGCCGCAGGCATTGCACTCCCTCCGGCGACGGATGGACACGCCATCCTTCGCCTCGCGGGAATCAATCACCTTGTCCTCGATACTGCCGCATTTGGGGCAACGCATAAATTATATACGATGCTGACATGAACGTGGCGTGAGGCAATGATAACTTGCAATTTTGGTAAAAACAGCAGGATTCATCCATGGCAACGATACTTTTTCAAGACGGCTTTCGGTTTTTCATCCCGAGCCTCGACCATCACCCCCCGCACATCCATGTGGAGAATGCTGACGGACAAGCCAAGTTCAACCTCGAACCTGTAGTTGAAATTATAAAAATGAAGGGTATGAAGTTGAAGGATGTGAACGCGGCTTTTATCATTGCCTGCCAGCATCGCGAAAATTTTATTCAGGCGTTTAACAAAATCCATCCCGCCCAATGAACACACTCATACTGGACAATCTTGACATCGCAGTCACCCGCGCATGGCATTCGGCAGGTCGCATCCACTTGCAACTCGCCGATGGGCGGACTGTCAGCGTGCGTGCGGACATCACGCCCGCGCTGGCTGAAGCAACGCAAGAACAACGCAAAGACATGCGCATTCTTCCGTTCTCCATCCACTGGCCGGGTCTGGATGAGGACATTACCATAGAGACACTTCTGAAGCTGGGGGTTTGTGAATGACCGCCCCTCATAATTATGCACCTCGTAAGGAGGGCATTCCCATCATGTCTTCCGCGCGCACCATCGCCGCCATCCGAATTATTCTGGGCTTCCTCCGCGCCTGAAGGCGTGAGTTTGTCCAGGAAGCCCGCTGCCAGTTCCCTTTCCTAAGACGAGGTTCTCCATGCCCGCCTCAGGGCATTTCCCACTTTTGACTTACCCCTTTTCTCTTTTCACTTTCCCCTCACCCCTCATCCTCATCCTTTCATGCCCCTCTCCCTCTACGACACCACACTGCGCGACGGCACGCAGGGCACCGGCGTGAATTTCTCCTCTCACGACAAGGTGCGCATCGCCCATGAACTCGACGCCTTTGGCATCCATTACATCGAGGGCGGCTGGCCCGGTTCCAATCCCAAGGACGTGGAGTTCTTTGAACTCGCGAAGAATGAAAAATTCCAGACCGCAAAGATCGCGGCGTTCGGCAGCACGCGGCGCAAGGACATCAAGGTCGGGGACGACGCGCAGGTGCGGATGCTGCTGGATGCGGAGACGCCGGTGGTGACGTTCTACGGCAAGTCATGGTTGCTCCACGTCACCGAAGTTCTGAATACCACGCCGGAAGAAAATCGCGCGATGATCCACGATACCGTCCGTTATTGCAAACAAGCGGGACGCGAGGTGCTCTATGATGCGGAGCATTTTTTTGATGGCTTCAAGGACGAGCCGGACTACGCGCTCTCCACGCTGGAAGCCGCGCTCGAAGGCGGCGCGGACATGCTGGTGCTGTGCGAGACCAACGGCGGCTGCCTGCCGCATGAAGTCACGGAGATCGTGACCAGGGTTCGCGCGAAATTTCCAAGTGCAAAACTCGGCATCCACTCGCACGATGACGCAGGCTGCGGCGTGGCCAATGCCCTCGCTGCCATCCAGGCGGGCGCGACTCAGGTGCAGGGAACGATGAACGGCTACGGCGAACGCACGGGCAATTGCAACCTGACCACCGTGATCCCGAACTTGCAGTTGAAGATGGGCATCAAGGTGGTGCCGGACCTCACGCGGCTAACCGCGCTGTCAAAATTTGTCGATGACATGGCCAATCTTCCACACTTTGTCCGCGCGCCGTTCGTGGGAACCACCGCCTTTTCCCACAAGGGCGGCACGCATGTGAACGCCGTGCAAAAGCTGGCGCGCAGTTACGAGCACGTGCAGCCGGAGAGCGTGGGCAACCGGCAGATGGTGCTGGTGAGCGACCTAAGCGGCCAGGACAACATCCTGAAGAAAGCGAATGAACTCGGCTTCGATCTCAAACGCGGCGACGAGGCGCGACGCATTCTCGAGCTCGTGAAGCAGCGGGAAAATGATGGTTACGAATACGAGGCGGCAGACGCGTCGTTCGAGCTAATGCTCCGCAAACAGGCCGGTCACTACCAACCGAGCTTCAAGCTCCTCGAATATCACACCACCCATCGCATGCATGGCGAACGCGGGTTTGAGAACACCGAGGCCACGGTGAAAATCGAGATGAACGGTGAAGCGATCTACACCGTTGACGAAGGCGACGGCCCCGTGAACGCGCTCGACAAGGCGTTGCGGAAAGCCCTGTCCACAACCTATCCGGAGATCGCGCAGGTCTCTCTCTGCGACTACAAGGTCCGCATTCTCGACAGCAAGACCGGCACCGCCGCGAAGACGCGCGTGCTTATCGAGAGCACCGACGGCCAGAACGAATGGGGCACCGTTGGCGTCAGCCTGAACATCATCGACGCCAGTTGGGAGGCGTTGGTGGACGCGCTGGAGTATTTTCTTTCTCGCAGAAAAAATGATCCGATCATGAGGCTGTGATGAAAATCCTCCACCTCACGCCTGGCACCGGCACTTTCCATTGTGGAAGTTGCCTGCGGGATCAGGCGCTGATCAAGTCTCTGCGCGCGCGCGGCCACGATGCCGTGATGGTGCCGCTTTACCTGCCTCTGGTGACGGACGCGGAGGAGGTCAGCCCCGAACAGCCCGTGCGCGTGGGCGGCGTGGGTTTGTATCTTCAGCAGAAATTTCCATGGTTCCGTTTCCTGCCGCGCTTCCTGCACCGGGCGCTGGGCAGCCCGAAACTCTTGCGCTGGGCGTCTGGGAAAATGGGCATGACCAGTGCGCGCGACCTCGGCGAAATGACCGTGGGCAGCCTGCTCGGTGAAAAAGGACGGCAATGGGTGGAGTGGGAAAAACTGGTGCGCTGGATCGTTGATGGGCACCGGCCGGATTTGGTCTCGCTCTCGAACTCACTGCTCATCGGTCTCGCGCCCGCATTATCGCGACGGGGACTGCCGGTGGTGGTTTCCTTGCAGGGCGAGGATGCATTTTTGGATACGCTCGCGGAGCCTTATCGCACGCAAGCCTGGGATTTGATGCGGGAGAATGCCCGATCAGTCGCGCGCCTGGTGGCGCCCAGCCGGTTCTATGCAAACTTGATGATGCGCAGGCTGGGAGTTGAAGCGGGAAAGATGGGCGTGGTCTTCAATGGTCTCGACTTATCTTTGTATCAACGCGAGCACCGCGAGCCGGACACGCCAGTCATCGGCTATCTCGCCCGCATGATTCACAGCAAAGGACTGACGACACTGGTGGATGCTTTCATGTTGCTGGCAGAACGCGGACGCGTGCCGCTGGCGCGCCTGCGCATCGGCGGCGCGGCGACTCCTTCGGATGAAGCTTACATCAACAGCCTGAAAAAGAAGCTGCGCGATGCGGGCCTGGAAACTCGTGTTTCCTGGGAACCGAACTTGAGCTTTGATGAGAAGGTGCTCTTTCTGAATGCACTGAGCGTGTTCTCCGTTCCTGCGACTTATGGCGAGGCTTTCGGACTTTATGTGATCGAAGCCCAGGCTTGCGGGGTGCCGGTGGTTCAGCCGAGGCATGGGGCGTTCCCGGAAATTCTTGCGCTGACGCAAGGCGGGCTGTTGTGCGAGCCGGATGACGCCATCTCGCTGGCCGACAGGCTGGAAGAATTGTTACTCGATCCATATAAACGCCAGAGACTAGGACAGACCGGGAAGTCACAAGTCCAAACCTGCTTCACCGCCGCAAGCATGGCTGAGAAGTTCGAAAGCGTCCTGAACACTCTGATGTGATTAAGTTATCTTAATTAAAGATATTCAATATTACTGTTTAATATTATGGTATTTAGTGTTATTATGAAAAGAAATGATTCTGCGGCTACGCCAGCTACAACTTGGGATTTTGCTTTCGGGGGGATTATTGACCCCGCAGGCTGCGCGCGCCGACATCGTGACGGATTGGAATTCGGCTGCGCTGGACATCATTCGCACCTCTGCGGTTGACCCGTTCAATGCCTCGCGCGACCTGGCCATTTTGCAAATCTCCATCATGGACGCCGTCAACGGCGTGAATCGTCAGGATCCAGGTTTTTACGTCAATGGGTCAGCCGCAGCCGGCTCGTCCATCGAAGCCGCGGCAGCGTCAGCGGGGCTGAATGTGATGACGGCGCTTTTTGGAAACAACGCCACTTTCAATACCCTCTATGCCAATCAGATTGCGGCCTTGGGCGGCCCGTCCACCTCAGTCAACAACGGTGCCAACTGGGGCAATTCCGTCGCAAATAGCATCGTAAATTTCCGGGTTGCTGACGGCTCTTCAGCGGCCAATCCGCCGTTCGCTGGATCGAATACGCAGGGAAAATGGCGCGCTACTCCTCCTGCTTTTCAATCCCAGCCCCTGCTGCCAGGCTGGGGCAATGTCGCGCCCTTTGCCCTGAACACCGGGGCGCAGTTCCGTCCCAACGGGCCGGCCACCCTGGATTCTGCGAACTACGCGACGGACTTCACCCAGGTCAAACTCCTGGGATCAGCGGGCAGCGTGACTCGCACCAGCGACCAGACTAACATCGCCAGATTCTGGAACGGTTCGCAGGATGCCGTGACGACGTGGAACAAAACTGCGCAAAACTTTTCCGCAGGCCTGACCTTGAATCAAAGCGCAAAGGTTTTCGCGGCGCTCGACGTCTCGCTCGCCGATGCAGGAATCGCTTCGATGGATGCGAAATACACCTACGCGTCATGGCGCCCCATATCAGCCATTCGTGACGAAGCCACGCGCGATGGAGGAGGTGTGCCGCTAAATGATAATCTATTGATTACAGGTGATGCCACCTGGCAGGCTCTGATCACGACGCCTGCATCCCCGGAATATGTCAGCCACACCAATGCCATGAGCGGGGCGGCGGCGGCCACTCTGGCCAGCCTTTTGGGAAACAATCACATCTTCTCCGTCACCAGCGACACCAATGGAGACGGTGTGGCAGACCTGACCCGAAACTACACGAGCTTCAGCAACATGTCCTCCGAGGCATTGCTGAGCGGAGTATATGCCGGAATCAATTTCAAAACATCCAATGAAGATGGCAATGCGCTCGGAGCCGTCGTCGGGCAATTTGTCACCAACAATTACTTCACGCCGGTGCCGGAGCCATCCAGCGCCTTTTATGTGCTGGTCGTGGGCTTGTTCCTCATCATGAAAAGACGGAACCGGCTGCGCGCTTGAAGCAGTTCCGCGCCTCACGCGTGACGTTTCGCGATGATCTCCGTAATCTGCCGGGCGATGTCCTGAAAGGCTTTGCTCGCCGGATGCTTGGCCGCATCTTCCAACGCGATCGGCCTGCCCTCGTCTCCGCTCTCCCGAACCTGAATCTCCAACGGAATATGACCCAGCAACGGCACGCCAATTCGCCTAGCTTCGCGTTCGCCACCACCTTTGCCAAAGATGTGATAAACATTCCCGTCATTCGGGCAGACGAAGTGGCTCATGTTTTCGATGATGCCCAGGATCGGCACGTTAACCTTGCCGAACATAGCGACCGCCTTGCGCGCATCAATCAAAGCCACCTCCTGCGGCGTGGTCACGATAACTGCACCAGCCAGCGCGACCGTCTGCACAACCGTGAGCTGGATGTCGCCGGTGCCGGGTGGAAGATCGAGCACGAGATAATCGAGATCGTCCCAAGCGCACTGGCGGAGAAACTGCTGCGTGTAGCGTGTCGCCATCGGTCCGCGCACGATGACGGGTGAATCGTCATCGAGCAGCAAGCCCATGCTCATGATCTGGAGGCCATGCTTGCGCACGGGAATGATTTGATTGTCTTCAGTGGCGTTCGGACGCTCATCAATGCCGAACATGTGCGCGATGCTGGGACCGTAGAGATCGCAATCACACAACCCGGTGCGCGCGCCGGATTTCGCGAGAGCGATGGCGAGATTTGCGGATACGGTGGACTTGCCCACGCCGCCTTTTCCAGACGCGACCGCGATGACGTGCTTCACGCCTGGGATGCTGGAAGTGATGGTGGCCGGGCCTTGCTGGGCCGCGTTCGGCGGGTCCTTGATATCAAAATTCAGCTTGATGCCACCGATGCCGGGCACGGCTTGCAAGGCAGCGTAAGCTTGTTCGTGGACGCGCCGGGGGATGCCCGCATCACTGGTGGCGAGGGAGATGTCCACCACAACTTCCTTGCCGTCGATGTGAATAGCCTTGATCAGTCCGAAGGAAACGATGTCCCGGGAAAAGCCGGGATATTTGACGGTGGCGAG
>JAYVOH010000289.1:0-8624 GCA_043758025.1 Verrucomicrobiota bacterium | reverse complement strand
CACTCCGCCACCCCCGGAGGGGCGCGCGATACGAGGCAAGCCGCCTTTTACAGAAACAAGTTTACACTCCCAATCCACGGGTGTGTCGCATGGTGAACAGCACCTTGAAAAGCTCATGCCTTGAATATCTGTAATTCTTTCCCTGACGCAAAACCCATGAAAGCTCACAGATGACAACAAGGCTGATCCAACCGGGATTCTCAACGGAGCAACATCGATCGAGAAACCTTGTCGCCACAGGCGATTGAACGGGGTCGTCCTGCGTATAGTGACGAACCAAAATATTGGTGTCGATGCCGTAAGTCATTGCTCACTGCATCCGGCAATCGCTTCGTTCATCGCTTCAATGGTTCCTGATCCCGCTGGCTTTGGCAGAATACCGGCTGTTTCCCGGATGGAAAAGTCCGGCTTGGGCGCACCAGTGCGCAGTTGCAAAGTATGACCTGGCCCGGTGGTGATCTCCACCATGCTTTCGGCACCCAAACCCATCCAGTCCCACATGTCCTGCGGGATCGGCAAAGTTCCGTTTTTGGCGATGACAACAGCCATGCCACCACACTAGCACACGGGAAGATTTTGTCACAAACCAAACGTCGATCGCGGATCAGCAAACTCCAGCCCATGCGCCTCGGCCACGGCCCGGTGCGTGACCATGCCGTCGTAAATATTCAAGCCGCCGAGCAGGTTAGGATCACGCTTGAAAGCTCCGGGCACGCCGTGGTCAGCCAGCGTTTCGATGTAACGATAAGTGACATTGGTCAGCGCCTGGGTAGAGGTTCGCGCAAACGCGGCAGGCATGTTGGCCACGCAATAATGCGTGACTTCCTCCTCGACATAGATCGGATCGTGATGCGTCGTCGCGCGCGATGTTTCCGCGCAACCGCCCTGGTCAATGGCGATGTCCACGAAGACGCTGCCCGGTTTCATCACCCGCATCATTTCGCGATCGATAAGTTTTGGTGCCTTCGCGCCCGGAACCAGCACCGCGCCGATGAGCAAGTCCACACTGGGCAGAATCTCCAGCAAATGCGCGCGGTTTGAATACAGCGTGTGCGCCGTGTGCAGCGTGATGTCGAGAAATCGCATCCGCTCCACATCAACTTCGAGAATGGTCACATCCGCGCCAAGCCCCTGAGCCATCCGCGCCGCATTCACCCCGGCCGCGCCACCGCCGATGACCACCACCTTGCCCGGCAAAACACCCGGCACGCCGCCCAGCAACACGCCGCAGCCGCCCAGATGCTTTTGCAAAAAGTAACCGCCCATCAGCACGCTCATGCGCCCGGCGATCTCGCTCATCGGCTCCAGCAGCGGAAGGCGGCGATTCACCTCGACCGTTTCATAGGCGATGCCCATAACGCCTGATTTGAGCAATGCTTCCGTCAGCAACTTGCTCGCGGCCAGATGCAGATAAGTGAACAAAATCTGTCCGGGGCGCAGCAATGCAAACTCCTCTTTCAGAGGCTCCTTGACCTTCACGATCATGTCCGCCCGCGCAAAAACCTCATCGTGCCCCCCCACCACTTCCGCACCTGCTTCGAGGTATTCCTTGTCAGGAAATCCTGTGCCCGCGCCAGCGCCGGTTTCCACCACCACCTTATGCCCGCGCTTGATGAGTTGATAAGCCGCACTGGGCAGCAATCCGACGCGATTTTCCTGCGATTTGATTTCTTTGGGAACGCCGATAATCATGCGGTAACTGACAGGGGCGCGTGGTGGGTGTCAAGCCATGCGGGGGCGCATCATCTTCCGCTTGAAGCGTGCGGCTGGTGTTGTTTCCTTCTTCATTATGCTCCAGCGTATCCTCTTCGGCCTTGCACTCCTCGCATGTCTTGCGACACCCGCCCTTTCCACCAACTGGCCTGAATGGCGTGGGCCGGACGGCCAGGGCCACGCGGAAGGCTCCGGCTATCCGCAGACTTGGAGTGAATCATCGAACATCACCTGGCGGACAAACATCCCCGGCCGCGGGTGGTCATCGCCGGTGATCTGGGGTGATCAAATCTGGCTGACCACCGCCCTAGAGATTCCGGCCTCACCGCAAAAGGAGAAGGAACGCCTCAAGAGCAACACCAGCGGCCAGCCGCTCACGCTGCTGGAAGAAGTGCAACTGCGCGCTGTTTGCGTGAACAAGACCAGCGGAAAAATTTTGCATGACATCGAACTGCATCGTGAACCTGAGCCGCAGTGGGTGCATAAACTCAACAGCTACGCCTCACCGACACCGGTCATCGAGGAAGGACGGCTCTATTGTCATTTCGGAACTTTCGGCACCTTTTGCGTGGACACGAGCAACGCGAAAATTTTGTGGAAGAACACAGAACTGAAACTGATGCATGAGAACGGTCCCGGCAGTTCGATCATTCTCTGGAAAGACTTCGCCATTTTTCATGGCGATGGCAGCGATGTGCAGTTTGTCGTGGCGCTCGACCAGCAGACTGGGAAAATCGCGTGGAAGACCGCCCGCAGTGGTGAGATGGCCAAGGATCCACAACTCAAGAAAAGCTACTGCACGCCATTAATCCTCGAGATGGGCGGCAAGCCGGTGCTCTTCTCGCAAGGCGCAGACTGGCTCTATGGCTACGACCCCGCGAACGGCAAGGAACTTTGGAAAGTGCGCTATGGCACACTCGGCTTTTCACTCAGCGCGCGACCCGTTGCGGGTCACGGCATGTTTTTCATGAGCACTGGCTTCCTGAAACCGCAGATGATGGGAGTGAAATACGAAGGCGGGAGCACGCCGGAGATCGTATGGACTTCGACGAAGAGCGCGCCCACGATGCCCTCGCCCTTGCTCGTTGGCGACGAACTCTATTTCATAAGCGACGGCGGAATCCTGGTCTGTATGGATGCCAGAACTGGCACAGAGCATTATCGCGAGCGCCTCACAAATGACACCGGCAAACGCATGGGCGGCACCTATAATGCTTCGCCTATCTTTGCGGACGGACGCATCTACATCTTCAATCGCGAAGGCGTGACGCATGTGATCGCGCCCGGCAAAAACTTTAAAAAGCTCGCCGACAACAAAATCGAGAGTCAGATCATGGCATCACCAGCCGCAGTTGACGGCGCATTCTACATCCGGAGCTACAAGGCTCTCTATCGAATCGAAGCGCGTAAATAAAGTTCGTTCAATTCAGATCAAACAAGATCGCCTCAGCATCTTGCGCGGCATTGATCGTAAGTGCACCGGCATCCTCCGTGCTCGCAGCATCACCGGCACTTAATTCAACGCCATTTAATGTGACAGTTCCTCGGGCCAGCTGAAGCCATGCGCCGCGCCCGGCCTTCAAATCATGCGCGATTTGCTGACCCGCCTTGAGCTTGATCCGGTAAATGTCCGCGTCCTGATGGATCACCGCCGAGTCATCGCGGCCATCGGGCGAAATGACCAGCACCTTCGGCTGGTCAGCATGATCCGGCTGGGGATGCCACTCGGTGTAGCTCGGCTTGAGATTCCGCGCATTGGGTAAAATCCAAAGCTGGAGCATGTGCGTCGTTTCATTGCGTGAGGGATTGAACTCGCTGTGCGTCACGCCTGATCCCGCGCTCATGAGCTGAATCTGGCCCGGCTGCAGCACTCGCCCATTGCCCATGCTGTCCTTATGTTCCAACGAGCCTTCGAGAACGTAGCTGAAGATTTCCATGTCGCGATGCGGATGCTCAGGGAAGCCACCTTCGGGCGCGATGCGATCTTCATTAATGACGCGCAACGTGCGAAAGTGCATGTGCTTGGGATCGTAGTAGTCCGCGAAACTGAAACTGAAACGGCTGTCGAGCCAGCCGTGATCAGCGTGACCACGCTCATGGGATTTACGAACGGTGATATTCATTTCAGATGAATTTACGCCCACGCCTTGCCATTGGCTGCATCAGGCAAAACTCCGGTCATTTGAAAAATTTCGCGAGATCAGCATAAGGATTCTCAGCAGCGGTTTTGTCCGCTAGCGCCGCCATGCCTTGTTCGATGGCCTGCTCCTGAAGCTGGCACAGCTCGGCGATTCCTTTTTTTCCAAGCACCAGCATCGCGGCCAATTGCGCTTCGCTGAATGTAGTCTCCTCACCGCTGCCTTGGATTTCGACAAACTGGCTATCCTCGGTCATCACAAGATTGCAATCCACATCGGCATCCCGATCCTCCTCATAGCAGAGGTCGAGCAACGCCTCGGCGTTGCAGATGCCCACGCTGACCGCGGCGACTTTTCGTCTGAGCGGCTGCTGGGTGAGCACGCCTTTTTGCAGCAGGCGATTGAACGCGATCGCGCTGGCCACGCAGGCACCCGTAATGCTCGCGGTGCGGGTGCCGCCATCGGCCTGCAAGACATCGCAATCAATACAAAGTGTGCGTTGGCCGAGCCGTTGCAAATCCACCACCGCGCGCAAACTGCGGCCAATGAGTCGCTGGATCTCCTGGCTGCGACCATCGATTTTCCCACGGTTGATGTCGCGATCCTTCCGGTCATGCGTGGAATAAGGGAGCATGGAATATTCCGCCGTGAGCCATCCGCCGCTTACCCCCTGCATTTTCATCCAGCGGGGCACCTCCTCTTGAATCGTGGCCGCGCAGATGACCCGCGTATTGCCGAAGGAAATCAAAACGGAGCCGGTCGCATGCGGCGCGACCCCCGGAAAGAACTTAACTTCACGAAGCTGATCAGGGGCGCGGGAATCGGAACGGGGCATGGCGTTTGTTAATCGCCAAACTCTAAATGACAAACGTCTATTTTCGGGATGGCTTGACAAGCGTCAGCGCGTAGGCTTGGTGGTGGAGCATCACTTCAACAAAACTGCATCCACCGCTTATGAAAATTGGTTCGTCTTTTGGTTCGTATCAGGTGACGGAGGCCTCGGATCTGCGGCTGCATTTGCGACCGGATTACAAGATGGGGGCATTTATGCTGGTGGCCGGAATCGTGTTTCTGTTGATCGACATTGTGATGTTCTCCGGCGACGTGCGGCGGCATTTGCTGTGGTGGGTGCCGAATTGGTTTAAGGGCGCGATGTTCATTCTGCCGCCAATTGGCATTTTGTGGTTCTTCGTCATGACGGGGCGCTCCTTGCTGATCGATGTGCCTGCGGGCGTAGCGCGGCGGACGAAATATTTTTTCTTCGGAGAGCCGGTGAGCCTCGCTCAGGTGACACGAGTGCAACTGGAGTTGGACACGGGGAGCGTTGCCTCCTCCGGACAGTATGTGAAACTGAATCTCATCGCGGCGGATGGGAGCAATGCATTGGAGATAGGCAACGAGAAGGCGAGCGAGCATGATTTTGACAGTCTGCCTACGACGGATTTCGCAATGATGTTAGAGATCGCGCGGCATGTCGCGGGAATGCTGAAGTTGCCGCTGGAGATCAAGGGAGATCCGAAGAAGATGTCCGAGATTAACCGCAAGATGCTGCGTGATGCGGCAGGAGCGTGATGCCTGGGGAGTTGGAAAAAGCACGCCATGTGGTTGCATCAGTTCCTAAACCATGTAAGAGAGTTGTGAGCCACAGTTTAAAAAATACCTTTATGATCAAATCTAATACACGCCCCCACCTTGCCACCATCAGTTCCATGTTCTGCCGGGGCATGCTCTTGCTGCTGACGGGTTTCGTTTTACTATCCTGCGGTCGCAAGGGGAAGCTGGACGGCACTTATTCGTCGTCCGTGCAGAGCTACACTTTTAAGGGGGACACCGTCTCGGCATCAGTAATGGGTTCTGATGTCGGAGTGAACTGGCCCTACCGGGTGGAGGATAAGAAAGTTATCCTCACCGGACCTGGCGGTGATTTGGTGCTTACGATCAATGATGACGGGTCGCTTTCCGATCCCGCCGCAGACAAGCTTATTAAAAAGTAGGCGCCTAACTGGCGAACCCGCGTAACCGCGCACCATCTTGCCTCTGGCAATTTTCCAGGATTGCGTTTTAGTCGCGCAGCTCCCGCGCACGCATGCCCCTGGAAATCAAAGACCGCCTGGATGAACTGGAACAGTGGGCCATCGAGGTCATTCTGCATAAGAAGCCCGGACTGACGCCGGCACTTTTTCGCAGGCTATTGCACGGGCTTTCATGGATTTACTCCGGGCTGGTGAAGTTGCGGCTGAAGCTTTATCGAGAACGCTATATACACGATCATCACCTTGGCGTTCCGGTCATCAGCATCGGCAATCTTACTGTCGGCGGCACGGGCAAGACTCCCGTCGCGGAGCTTCTGGCGCGGGCCTTGCAGAAAAATGGGCGCAAGGTGGCCATCCTCAGCCGCGGCTATAAAAGCAAGCGAGTGCGCAAGATGTCGCGCTGGAAAAAATGGTGGATGAGGCTGCGCGGAAAAGCGCAGCCGCCCCGCCTGCCTAGAGTGGTCAGCGATGGCAGCAGGGTTTTGCTGGACTCGCATGTGGCGGGCGATGAGCCGTTCATGCTGGCGCATAACCTGCCCGGCGTGCCGGTGGTGGTGGACAAGGATCGCGTAAAAGCCGGGCTGCACGCGATCAAGCATTTCAAGACGGACACGCTGATCCTCGATGACGGCCTGCAATATCTCCGGCTGAAACATCGCATGGACATGGTGCTCATCGACCGCACCGCGCCGTGGGGCAACGGCTTCCTGCTCCCGCGCGGAACGTTACGGGAGCCGCCGCGTCACTTGAGACGGGCCAGTTACATTTTCCTGACCAAATGCGACGAGGGCGACAACGGTCCGCTCATTGCTGAGCTGCGAAAGCACAACCGCGTAGCAGAGATCATCGAGTGCCGCCACCGGCCCATGCATCTGGAAAATATCCACACGCGCGAAAAGATTCCCCTCTCGGAAATTTACGGTGCCCACGTCGGCTCGATCAGCGGCATCGCAGTGCCGGAGAGCTTTGAGAACGGCTTGAGAAAACTGGGCGCGAAAGTCGATCTGGTGCGCCGTTTCGCGGATCACCACCGCTTTTCTGCGAAGGACATTCAGCAGTTCATCGACCGCTGCGAGCGACGTGACGTGCGCATGATCGTGACCACGGAGAAAGATTTCGTGCGCTTCCCCGTGATGCCCGCGCCGGAGTCGTTTCCGATATGTTTCCTGCGGGTGGAGATTGAGATCGTGCGCGGCAAGGAGGCCTTTGACCGCATGATCCGCGTTTTGTGCGAGCCGCGCGACATGCCGCGTCCGGTTTACGGGGCTGAACTGGCGGGTGCAAGGTTGGATGAGTGAGCCTGAATCCGGGGAGGAGAACCGAGCATTCATGGTCGCAAAAACCAAGGGCTGATTTCTCTACGGTCTCTCGCGGCCAACACCATTAGCGTCCGTTTTCGTTCTTCCGCAGCGCAAATTTCTTTTCAGGCTCATTGACGCCACAACCATGCCGATGAATCGGTGGCTTATGAGAAAACACGAGAACGAGGCCCGCGCCAACCGCCATGCAAATACCCAGGCGGACATCAAGATTTATGATGATGATGATTTTGAAACGCTGCTGGAGGAGAATCCGAACCCGCTGGTTCTCATTCTCGACTGCATTCAGGATCCGCACAATTTCGGCGCCTGCCTGCGCACCGCAGACGCGGCGGGTTGCGCCTTCGTCGTCATCCCCAGGGACAAAAGTGCGCCCTTGTCGGACACGGTGCGACGAATTTCCTGCGGAGGCGCGGAGCATGTCCCGATTGCCCGCGTCACCAATCTGGCACGCGCCATGGAGCGGCTCCAGAAGCTGGGCGTCTGGATCGTGGGCACGGCGGATGAAGGGAAAAAATCCATCTACGAGATGGATTTGAAAGGGCCGACTGCCATCGTCATGGGCGCGGAAGGCGAAGGCATGAGACGGCTTACCAGTGAGAAATGCGATCACCTGGCCCGCATCCCGATGAACGGAGCCGTGGCGTGCCTGAATGTGTCCGTCGCCACCGGTGTGTGTTTGTTCGAGGCCGTCAGGCAGCGGCAGGAGCGGTGAATCGGTGAACCGGTAGGTCAGTAAATCAGTGGGAGGCGTGCGACTTCTAAATCAACACTGCGCGTTACCTTTTTTTCTGACCCTGCCGTCAGCGTGAGCTTGCCTGAAGCGGTTCCTTCGGCTAGTTTTCTGCTATGCAAGCCATCGTCACGCCAGAGTTTCTCAGCCTCATCCCGGCGGTCATCCGGCAGCGTTTGCATCTCAAGGCGGGGACACTTCTGGACTTCGACGAGCAGGCTCCTTTTCTTAAAGCCATTCCCCTGAATCAACCACCAGACGTTGATCTTGATGACATGATGGCGTGCATTGGGGCTGGCAAGGGCGGCTATCTGGGCCTGTCCTCTGCCGAGTGGCTCACGGAAACTCGTGGACCGGTGGAACTCCCGCCCCCTTCATTACAACGGCAGTGGACAGCTCCGTCCTCATCGCGATCATCAAGCCCACCGGTCAATTCCCAACGTTGGATTTGCAAGAGTTGTCAGATGTTGCGAAGATCGACCTCGGACATGCCCCGGTTTCTCCGCGTTGCGTTCTGGAAGATGCCAATGTAAACTATTAACCCGGCAATAGAATGTAGTGACATTGATCATGCTGCTGCCGCATAACGTATCATACCATTTGCCCATATAAATCAGCAAAAGAAGTTGATGTAATTGAAGGGATGGGTAAGAGTGAAAGATGGGAAGACCACGACAACAACTCGACA
>JAYVOH010000288.1:0-8626 GCA_043758025.1 Verrucomicrobiota bacterium | reverse complement strand
TGTAGGGCAAGCGCTCCGCTTGCCTAAGTTAGGGCAGGCGGAGCGCCCGCCCTACAGCACAAGATTTCTCCGCTGATCCAGCGCGTGGCATGGGACTTGTGCGGTGCTTTTTCGGACATGACGCGAGTCTAGATGATGTGCGACGGACTGACAAGCATGGGGCGGATTTTCCCGCTGCCATCCCTCATTTTCAAGGAGCGGCGATTGGTAATCGCCGTTTGGATTCGGCGGTTGCCAACCGCCGCTCCTTGCCCAGCTTCGACGGCTGGCACGGACGCCATACGAATTCGGCCTGCGGAATCTCTGGGAGCGCTGGCGTCCACGCCGGCTGCATTTTACAAGGGATGTTCCAGCCGCCGAGGACGGCGGCGCTCCCAGGAAGAGGCCAACGCTCATGGATCAGCGAAGGTGCTTCAGCGTCTGGCACAGACGAGCTACAGTTGTAAATCCTTCGGCACGGAAATTGCATCTCCCTGCCCGCACCATCTTGACTTCACCACCTGCGCCCCTATTCTGCCCGCCCAATTTTTATCATGAGCGACCCAGCACCGATCAAGCCCGTTTACAATCTCAAGAACCTCTGCATCGCGCGCTTGAAGCACGCCCGCGACCTTACTGCTGTGGGTGCCGCAAAGAACACGCGACACTATGAAATTGATCTGACCGGCTCCGGCCTGGAGTTCCTACCGGGTGATTCCCTCGCGGTGCTGCCGACGAATGATCCGGCACTGGTGGACTCAGTGCTGAAGCAACTCGGATTCTCCGGCGAGGAGACGGTGAAAAATCCCAAGGCTGCGGACGTGCCGGTGCGGCAGGCTTTGATCGAGAGCTATTCGATCACGGAGACTGATAATAAGCTGCTCAAGGCCGTGGCCGAGAAATCGGGCAACACCGATCTCGCGGCCCTGACTGCGCCGGAGCGCAAGGACGACCTAAAGAAGTTCCTCTGGGGCCGCGATGTGCTGGACATTCTCGCGGAGAATCCCGGCGCGAAGTTCGAGCCACAGGAATTTGCCGGCCTGCTCAAGAAACAGCTCATCCGCCTCTACTCCATTTCATCCAGCCTGAAGGCCAATCCCGAGCAGGTTCACCTCACCATCGCGACCGTGAAATACGAAAGTGGCGGTCGTCAACGCGCCGGGGTGTGCTCCACGTTCCTCGCGGAGCGCGTGGACTCGACGACTCCCCTCCCGACTTTCATCAATCCCGGCAAAGGCTTTCGACTGCCGGAGCCGACGGACGATACGCCCGTCATCATGTGTGGTCCCGGCACCGGCATCGCGCCGTTCCGCGCCTTCTGCCAGGAACGTCGAGCAACGGGCGCCAGCGGTGATGCATGGCTTTTCTTCGGCGAAATCAACCGGGCCTCCTGCTTCTTCTACGAGGACGAATGGAACAGCTATCTCGGCGACGGCACACTGCGCCGCATGGACACGGCCTTCTCCCGCGACCAGGCGGACAAGCTCTATGTGCAGCACAAGATGCTGGAACACGGGCGCTTGTTCTACGACTGGCTGGAGCGCGGCGCGATTTTCTATGTCTGCGGCGATGCCTCTAGAATGGCGTCTGATGTGGACAAAGCCATGCACACGATCATTGAGAAGGAAGGCGGCAAGACGCCCGACCAGGCCATTGAATACGTCGAGGCCATGAAGGCTGCGAAGCGATATAGGCGGGACGTTTATTGACCGGCGGCTGCCGAACAGAGCCTCAGGAAATTGTTGCCGCTGCGGATGCGGCTGCTAACTTCGTGTCCATGATGAGTCTTCGTGTAAATTTTCTTTCCCTGATGGCGATTCCTTGCGCCCTCCTGACGACAGTCAGTGCCCAGTCACCCAACGCCCTTGCGAAGGCACCGGTGGAGGAAAAAAACCCGCTGCTCGATCCGAAGGTCACGAAACTGCTCGATGATGTGCGATTACTGCACGCGAAGCAGCAATACTTCGCAGCACTCTCAAAACTTTCCGAAGCTGAAGTCATCGTGCCGGACAGCCCGGTGCTCATCAATGTCCGTGGCAGCATCTACACCAGCATGCGCGATTTCGCCCACGCCAGGGAGTGCTTTGAACGCGCCGAGAAAATTGTGCCCGATGCCATCGAACCCAAGTTCAACAAAACGGAACTGTTTTTCGCGGAGATGAAATATCCCGAAGCCGAAACCGCCTTCAAGAAGCTCATCGCCGACACCCCGAAGCTTCGCGAAGATCTGCGTCACCTCGCGCTCTTCAAAATCCTCGTCTGCCAGCTGAAGCAAGGCAAAATTGATGATGCTGAGAATACCATGAAGTCCTTCACTTTCATGGATGACACCCCGGCATTTTATTATGCAAAAGCTGCCCTTGCCTTTCAAAAAGATGACAAGGCAGAAGGCCAGAACTGGATGAGCAAGGCGACCAACATCTTCCGCGCTGACAAAAACGCCTTCTACATCGACACCCTGATGGAAGCACGCTGGGTGGAGAGCCTCCAGGTTCCAGAAACTGGAAAATAGTCCAAGCGCTTTGCGCCACGCGTTCAACTCGAAAAGTCCGGCTTAACACAGCACATCGAGCGCGTTCTTCAGCAGCGTCAGTCCTGCTGACTGGCTTTTTTCCGGGTGAAACTGCACGGCCACCAGATTCGGTGCCATGATGCCGGAGACGAACTCACCCGCATAATCCGTGGTGCATGCCGCAAGCGACACGTCAGCGGGCTTCGGGAAATACGAATGCACAAAATAGAACGAGGCCTCCTCGCCCAGCCCTGTCCAAAGCGGATGCGTCGGATTAATAAACCGCGCCGTGTTCCAGCCCATATGCGGAATCTTCAGTCCGGGCTGCGGCGTAAAACGAGGCACCGTGCCCTTGAATGTGGCAAGACCGTCCACACCGGGATTCTCTTCGCTGCTTTCAAAAAGAAGTTGGTAGCCGAGACAGATGCCAAAGTAGGGACGCTCGTCCGCGAGCCATTGCTTCAGCGGCAACCACAAACCCGTTTCCTGAAGCTGCCGCGTGGCATCGCCAAACGCCCCCTGCCCTGGGAACACCAGCAAATCCTGTTCATCGAAATGCTCCGGCAGCGTCACCAACGTTGCCATATGCCCGACCGCCGCGAAGGCGTTGATGACGCTGCGGAGATTGCCTCCGCCGTAATCGAGAATGCCTAGCTTCATAGATTCAAGATTCAAGACTCAAGATCAACTCTTCATGCACAGCGTTCATATCTTGAACCTGAACCCTTGAAATTTTCACAGCACATCCTTCGTGCTCGGCACGCCGCTGACGCGCGGATCGATCCGGGTCGCTGCATCAAGCGCGCGTGCCAGTCCTTTGAAGATCGCTTCCGCCATGTGGTGCGCGTCTTTGCCGTGGAGAATATCGACATGCACGTTGGCCATCGCGGCATTGGTGAAACCGCGCACGAATTCCTCGACGAGTTGAAACTGAAACGCCGAGCCGATGGTTTCCACACGCTCCGGCGTTTCATAGTGAAGATATGGACGGCCGCTGAGATCAACCGCGACCCGCGCCAGCGTTTCGTCCATCGGCAGCAGCGCCCAGCCATAGCGGACGATGCCCGCCTTGTCACCCAGGGCCTCTTTAAAGCAATTGCCGAGCACGATGCCCGTGTCTTCCACCGTGTGATGGAAGTCCACGTCGATGTCACCCACGGCCTTCACCTGAAGATCAAAGAGACCGTGCTTCGCAAAAAGCGTCAGCATGTGGTCGAGAAACGCAATGCCGGTGTCGATGATGGATTTACCCGAACCGTCAATGGACAGCGTGAGGTTAATGTCCGTCTCGGCGGTCTTGCGGTGTTTGGTGGAGGTGCGGTTTTGACTCATGAAGGGAGCGGCACTTACCGTCACGACGGCGCGTTCGTCAATGACGCGTCCATCTGCGTTGCACGGTTCATAAATAACAATCGACGTAAGAGGCTCGCAAGGAAAGACGGCACTCTTGCCGTCTCGTTTATGACGACAAAAGTGTCGTCATTCCCTGCCAGGCAGTGGACGATCTTTGCGGATTTCGCGTTGCCACGCGACCGGATCGGTGATCTCCCGGAATGTGCCGCGTGCCCTTAATCGCTTGAGAGCTTCAAGCGGCGTTCTCGCTTTCTCCTTGGAGATACCGCTCTTGTTTTCCTGTTCTGCTTCCAAAGTCGCCACCACTCTTACCTTGCCATGCCGCAAATCAATCGGCACCGGCAGGTGCAGCGTCCCGTCGGCGTCAGCTTCCAAAATCGCAGTGATCGTGCTCATGCGGCAGAGCTTATCCCAAGGGGCGGCCCGCGTAAAGCGGCGTGTTGTCCAGCATCCCGGACCTTGAAGCAATCATCAAAACACCACCGTGTCCGACATCCGAAACTCACAAGCCATGATTGGTTTCTGCGCTTTCTCATCATAGCCGACGGTCATCCAGCGCACGCCGTCCTTGGCGAGAATCATCACGCGGCCATACGTCTGATGCTCTGCCAGCACCTTGGGCGCTTCCTTGCTGGTCTCGAACCGTTCCTTCGGATCAGCCAACAACGCGCTGCCCTCGGTTTTTCGACCTTCGATGCCGATGATGAAATCGGGATAGAAGCCCCTGCCATTCGGCATCAGCACGTTCACAGACCATGGTTTGTCGGATGGGTTGCGGTGCCACCAATTCACAAGCTTGTGCGGGTCGTGGTCGAGCAGTTCGGCAAATTCCCTCTCCCACCCGTTCAGTCCGGGAGGCATCCTTTCGTAGTTGTTGCGCGGTGAACTTTGCAGCGGTTCGGCTGATGTGATCTCAGCTGGCAGTTCTTCAGCTTCCTGAATCTCCATGTGCGCCGCCAACGCCTTCTTCTGCGCATCCCATACCCATATAGCAGTTCAGAATGTGTCGCAAGAATCACATTGAGGAAATGGGCCACCTTCTCCGGATCGCCAGCCTCTTCCATCGCTTGATCCCGCATCACCGATTCCATCTTGCGCTGTAAGGCACGGCGCAGTTCACGCGGATCGAAGGTCTTGTTCTTGCAAAGGGCATCATAGGCTTTCTTCGCCGCCTCCGTGGCAGACAGGTCAGCGGCAAAGTTGAACTCCTGCTGAATAGTCTGGGCGAAGACATCCAGCGTCCGCTTCTCCACTGGAATGTTATTCTTCATCGCTTCCAGCAAATCCCGCGTGGAGACGATGAAACGCTGCGCACAGTCTTCCTCCGTCACTTCGTTGTCAGCACCTGCCTCCTGTGTCTTTAATCGGTGCGGCACATCAGCCCGCAAGGCGTAACGATGCAGCGCCACTGGACCTGCCACTTGTTTTGGCCCCTTGTCAGGCGCATCTCCCGCATCGGGATCCGTGCTGCTGCCGAAGAACCTGCCGAAATCAAACGACGTGGACGGTCTGAATTCAGGCGTCCCCGTCTCGACTTGCTCGGCTACCCTGATTCCGTCAATCGCCACTCCACCTTCCAGTCCAAAGAACTCCACTTGCCCGCTCGGTGCGACCATTCCGACGCCCGAGATTCCCTCGCCAAACCTCAGCGCCACCGTCGCTGTGCTGGCCTTCGCGTATTCTGTCTGAATGGCGTTGATTCGTTGCCCGGCGATGTCGAGTCCGGTCTGCGCTTCCGGCACGGCGAGGAAGACATAGCCGTAGTTCAGTGCCTCCGGCAGCTTGTTGGACTGCGCGCGGCCTTGCAGCAGACGATGCACGCGCAGGATGCGGCCCACCAGTTGCACACCGAAATCTGGATCACGGCTCGCCCGCATGGACACCAAGGTAAAAGCACGCGGCGCATCGAAGCCCAGCACCTCGCGACGGTCATCATTCGCCAGCGCCAGCAGCCCGGCGTCCGGATCATCCGCCGTATGCACCGCCACCTGTTCTTCCGTGAAGCCCATGCGCAGCAGCCGCGCCTTCAGCTTCTCCACGCTCTGTTTGTCTTCGGAGTCTGCCTGCACCAGCAGCAGCGGCACCAGTGGTATCTTCATGTCCGCCAGCATCTGCTTGAGCTTGCGATGCGCTCCCACGCCATCGCGCAAGGCGGTTCCTTGCAGGTCCACCAGCGCCCGCTTCTCCGGCTCCACGAAGTAAGCCGCGCACTTCACGCCCCGTTTAATCAGGCCCGCGTCCAGCGCATCCTCCCGGCTCACGCGGATGCGATGCAGCTCGGCGATGTTCATCGCACTCTCGAATGCCTTGATGTCCGCATCATCCGGTGTCGCGGTGATCAGGATCGTGTAGTCGGGCTGGAGCACTTCCTTGAAAAACTTCGCCGCCACCGTGCTCTCGCCGAAGCCGTGATGCGCTTCATCCACCACCACGCCGATGCGCAGTCCCTGGGCGCGCAGTTGCGTGATGAGCGTGTCGATGGACGGATTAATCTCGCCCTCCTTGCGGACGTTGCGCTTGTCCTTCACGCGTGTCGCCACGGTCTGCCAGGTCGTCACAAAGACATCGCCCCGGCGGCTCATGCCCGGCTTCCGGTCATCGGCCAGTTCGCGCAGTCTCATTCCGTGGAACTGTTCCCGCAGAAAGGCCGTAGTCTGGCCCACCACGCCTTTGAACGGCGCAAACCAGAACCACACCACGTCGTCTTCGCGGCTGAACTTCTCCACCATCGTTCCCGCCATCAGTGTCTTGCCGGAGCCGGTCGGGGCTTCGATTAACAGGTAGCCGTTGTGATTAATCGCCGCCGCGCGGCTGGCGGCGTCCGTGCCTGCCACGTTGAGAAGATCGCGCGCGGCCACGAACAGCCCGACGCCACTGTCCACTGACGTTGTTTGAAATCCTCGCAGTGTTTTCGTGCTCATATCGTCATCTTGGCAGGCGCGTAGATGGATTGACCGCACTCTTGATCTCTCGCAAGCCCGCACGCATCTGCTCCACGATCCGCACCTTCTCCGGGTAGGGCAGTGCCATCAGGCGTTTCCGACGCTCCTCCTTTTCCAGCAGTGTTCTTTGCATCAGCGGACTCATGGTTGGTTCAGGTAAGTTTGTTCAAATCGTTTCCAAGCGGCGCCCAAGCCATGCCGCCGGATAACATCATGCAGCTTCATCGCATCCGCCACCGCTGCCTCAACAAACGTCACCAGCCGCGCATAATCCTTTCCCCGCCCGGTTTGCAGCGCAATGACCATCAGATGCTCTGCCGTCATCACCCGCGCTGGCACGCCTTCAAAGTCAATCTCCCGCGCCTGTTCCACCGCTTCCCGCAACAGGGCCGACTCCGCCGGGAGGAACTGCACCGGCCAGCCATGCACCAACACCGCATCCCCCTCTGCGGCGTGACCCCGCGCTTTCAGAAAATCATAGATTGGCGTCAGCGTCAGAATTAACGGTGCTCCTTCAAAAATCACAAAAATATCCAGGTCAAAGGTGGACACCGGCTCCAGATAAAACGTAGCCCCCATCGCGCCGCCGATGGCGCTTTGACCGATGACGCCAGCCTGCTGTAGCACATTGATTTCAGCGAGTGTGTCCTTCATACCTGGGAGAATATGATTCAGACGACTAACTTTTCATGCCAAATCTGCGCTCCAGACTTTCCGGGATCGCCTCATGCTGCACGTTCCCGGCGCGGATGTGCTGGCGAAGCGTCTCCGGCTGCCAGGAGTAAATCACGACGGCGGCGCAAACCTGCACCGCTTCTCGTAAAGCGGGCACCAGCGTCTTGGTGAAGCGTGGGACATAGACCAGCAGGGCTTCTTCATCACCGGCGGTGAGGAAAGTAGCCCGACATTCCGATGTCGGGTCCGTGGCGGTAGTCCCAGAATCCCGACATCGGAATGTCGGGCTACCAAGCGTCTCGCGGTGGATCATCTGCAAGGCCGTCCACACCTGCTCGTGCTCGATGTCCAGCAAACGCCCCGGCGCGATGCGGCGGCAGCGCAGATAGGCGAAGTCTCCGCCGAGACCGGCGTTGTCGCCGTAACCTTCGATCACGCGGCGCACGCGCTTGGCGCAGACATCGCGACACAAGTTCTTGTCCGGCTCGGCGGCAGTGGCCTCCGTGCTGGAGACGAGGATGAAGCGGTGCTTGCCGCCGTCCTCTGCGTTGAGCTTCATCACCGCATGAGCCGTGGTGCCGCTGCCGGCGAAGAAGTCGAGCACGAGGTCGTCGGGGCCGCAGCCGATGTGGAGGATGCGTTCGATCAAGGTCGTCGGCTTGGGCGTGGAAAACGAGCGCGCATCTTCAGGCAATAGTGCCAACAGCTCTTACTTTGCCGTGTCGTTATGCCCAACCTCATCAAACGTCCACCAAGTGGTAGGCACGACGCCATCTGCATTCTTAAGCATATGCTTGTATCTCTTAAACGAAGGCACTTTGCCTTTGCCGTCCTTGCCCCAATAAAATCAAGTCCTCAGCAATGTGGCGCTGGTGTTCGTTCTTTGAATAAGACCAGACACGCGTTCGCTTTGGCCATATCTCCTTGCCGGTATTTGGTTGGATGATTGAATAATAAAGATTAGGCCGCTCCTCCGCGCTCTTGTTACATGTGTAATTGTCAGGTCGAAAGTTGCCCTTCTCAACATGGAAACGGTATTGTCTGTCTTTTTCCACACCACGCGGCAGCAAGTTGCGCTGCCACAGTTCGGATTGCTGATAGATCAGCACAAACTCGTGCATGGGCGCGATACTCTTGTGATCGTTGGAAGATGAGTAACGCTTCT